>NZ_CP031963.1:4862500-5162500 GCF_003443675.1 Aquimarina sp. BL5
ATATTATAAATTCCAGCAATATAAAAAGGTTTTTTATCATCCAGATAGACATAATAAGGATATAGCGTACCGTTGTGTAAATGATATATAAAAAAACCAGTCACAATAATGAGACAACGTCTTTTATAGTAAGGCTCTTTAAATATACCTTTAGAATTTAAATTTTCTTTAGGGACATTTAAGGTGTCCAGCGCTTTTTGAAAATCAGACCATTCACCTTCATAGTTATCAGGCAGTAGTCCCCAAATAGCATATAATATATGATCTGGGTTATCCATGGTAATAATAGATAATGTAGCCTCTTGAGTACCATCGATTACTGAACTTGGGGTATATAACCTCGGAAACTTATACTTAATACCTAATTCATTTTCGATGAATTCTCTCTCCGCAATATTTGAAATCTTTTTATACATTATTATTAATTACTTGTGCAAGTAAATAAAAAACTAGGTGCTAAGTTAGCGCGTATCAATTAAATAATAACGCATTTAATAAGTTGGACGTGAAAATTTAATAATTATTTATTGATTTACACAATAACGATAAGTAAATACCCAAAAACGTTAAACAATGGTTTGTCAACTTACTACTTTTGTAGTGTGGATATGTTGCGTAACTATCTTATAATCAATTGTTAAATTATTAAGAAGGGTATTATGGAAAAAATAGAAAATGATTTGGTGAGCGTTCCTTCTGAGTTAAATGATCTCAAAGAACATCTCCAAGGAAATATTACAGTAAACTATGATATGCATACGTTAACTTTAGATTCGAAAGTTGGGAAAGGGCAAGTACGATACACAAATTTACAAAGTGGTTTACAAACTTTTGATTTCAATTTAAAACTAATAAAGGATATAGAAATTCCTATCGATTCTATAACGTCAGAATCCATTCAATTTTTATATTGTTTAGATGGCAAATGTTATCATCAATTTGAAACTTTCGAAAAAGCTACGCTTGTTGAGCAATTCCAAACTGCAGTTGCTCATAGCGATAAAAGTTTAGCAAGCAAAATTATAATTAAGAAAGATGCCTATTTGACACTTAATATCATCTGTGTAAATAAGAAAGAATATTTTGATAAATTTAGTAAAGAGAATAATCCGTTTGGTAAAAAACTTCAAGGTTTACTATATGATATCGGAACCAAATCAAAACACTTTCATTTGGGGAGCTATAGCTTAAAAATTGCAGAGCAATTAAAATTGTTATTTGGAATAGAGTATGGCAATGAAGTTTCCGAATTATTATCTCAAAAAGGGAGATACTATTTGATTTTGGCAGAGCATATTGAACAATTCCATGCAGAAATTGAGAATAACTCTAACACAAGTGGTTTGTTAAAGAATGAATTAATGGCTATCTCTCAAGTTAGTGATTTTATTAAAGAGCATCCGGAGATACAGCACAGTATAAAATCATTATGTTTAGAGTCCGGACTTTCTCCTGCAAAACTGCAAGAAGGTTTTAAGTTTATGTTTCAGAGAACTGTTTCTGATTTTGTGAGAAATGTACGTTTAGAAAAAGCAGAAAAATTAATAAAAACTACTGAGTTAACGATTTCTGAAGTTGTGTATTCCGTTGGTTTAACTAGTAGAAGTTATTTCTGTAAAATTTTTAAGAAAAAATACTCCTGTAGCCCAAAAGAATACAAATCAAGATAGTTAATAGTATTCTGATTTGTTATAAAGTATTTTGTGATTAGAGCTAAAGTAGATGTTATATTATAGAGGAAACTATTGCTTCTTTTTCTTTTGGCAATAAAAGCTCTTTGACTAATTAATTTTACATACAAAAAAAGATCATTAATAGGTTAATGATCTTTTTTTGTATGTAAAAAACAATGCATCTAGTGTAAGTCCTCTAATCTTTTAATAGAAGATAATCCTTGCAATATTTTATTTTTTTGTTGCGTTAATACCGTTTGTGTAGTTGGTGGTAATGTAGTTTCAGAAAGAACATCGTTGTATTCCTCCAATGCAGATTTCTCTCCTCTAATAGCCTCTTCTAGCATGGACTCTTCATTGTCGGATGATAAAAACGATTTTACATCCATCCACGCTCGATGTGCTGACCCTGCTATGCTTCCTCCTTTTTCAATTTCTTGACCAACGGATGTGAGTTCTGTTTTAAGCTCATGACCAAAATCATAACGCTCTTGAGCTTTTTGATTAAAATAATTTTTTAATCCAGAGTGATTACTATTTTCAGCAGCTTTTTTAAATCCCTTTTCTGCATCATACGTCTTTTCTAATAAATCATTAAGTTTGTTTCCAACTTTTTCAGAATAAGTTGCCATAAATTTTAGTTTTAAGTGAACGATAATTGTTTAAAGATGCTTACCGATTAACATCTTATGTTTAGCGTTACCAGTTATTTTAAATACTGGTAATTGTATTATCCTATCTTCTGTTTCTTTTTTTCCGCATTCCTGCTGTGACAACTGTAATCACACCCGAAGCAAATCCACTAACAAATATTAATAGAAATTGAAGCATCATATTTATTTGATTTTACACGAAGATAAAATCGTTCTGTATTTTGTTTTTGCTCAGATAAACGAAAAATTGACTCATTTAGAATTTAACTTTTTTTAACTAGGTATAGATTTTTCAATGGGTTTGAGTTAATAATTTTTTTGATTGGATTAATGTGCCTGATGTTTATAATTGATCTTGTGAAAAAAATATGATACGTAAAGGCAGTGAAGTTTCTTGGAAATGGGGTCAGGGTAAAGCAATAGGAAAGGTAGTGGAAACGTATACTACTAAGGTAACCAAAACAATAAAAGGAACTGAAGTAACCAGAATTGGGGAGGAAGGAAATAAAGTGCTTTATATAAAACAAGATGATGGGGATTATGTCCTGAAAAGTGAAAACGAGGTTGATCGTATATAGCTAAATTGGTACAGCTAAAAATTAAGACATGATAAAAAAAGGAGAAAAAGTAAGGTGGACTCAAGATCAAACTACCCAATTCGGTATTGTCGAAGAAACGTATGTATACAAGATTACAAGAAAAATAAAGGAGAATTCATTGGTCCGTTTTAGTAGTGCTAATATGGCGCTATACATTAAAAGTTCCGATGGTTCACACGTGTTGAAAAATGATACGGAGGTTGTTTTATGTAGATAATTAGAATAGCTGAAGAAAGCAATTTTAGTAAACCAATAAAGAATTAATAACTAATAAATCATAAAACTATGTCTTTACTAACAATACTGTTAAACATTTTATTACCACCATTAGCTGTCTTTTTAAAACACGGACTCGGAACTACGTTCTTAATTAGCCTGGTATTAACTTTAATCGGATGGTTGCCAGGTGTTATTCACGCCTTTATAGTTAATAAATAAAGTCAGTGGTATGAATATCAGAGGCGAATTACAAAAGGATTAAACGTTCTTTTTACGATGGGAATAAGATATTTCAGAGGAGCAATAGAGGTTCTGGTTGTATTGCTTTTTTGATTTTTGAATTACCGGAGTATGCTAAAAAAACAAATACGCTCATAAATTTACTGAAACAATTTCTTTTGATGAAGTTGTATGATATGAAAAAGAGGTAGTGTCCTGCTAACAGCGTAAGTAAAAAAATCTGCATCTCATTGTACTTATAATTTTTCTTCACCATCCGGTGTTGGTTTTCCATATTCTGATTTATAGATTTGAACCACTATTAAAAACAGACTAATTAATAGCGGACCAAAAATGAGTCCTATAAAGCCAAATAAGGGAACACCTACAATAACTCCAATAAGAGTTATTATTGGGTGTACATTATCTAATTTTTGTAAAATATATAGTCTGACTATGTTATCAGAAAACCCAACAACTACTAATCCATATATTAAAATCCCCCAAGCCTGAAAAACGTTTCCGGTTGAGTGAGTAATTATAAAAACGGGTAATATACCTATGATCGTACCTACAAAAGGGATCATAGATCCAACGATTACGATAACGAACCAAAACAAAGGATCTTCTATACCAAATATCAGGAATCCAATAAGCGCAACGACTCCTTGTGTAATGGCAACCAATGGAATACCAACGGCATTAGATCGAACCATTTTCTGACTCTCGTCGCCTATGATTTTTAAATTATCATTATTGATTGGTATATATTCAAAAAGTGATTCCCTTAGTTTTCTTCTGTTCGTAAACATATAATAGAGTAGAAAATACATAATACCAATAGAAATAAACACATTAAAAGTGCCTCCAGCAAAGTTTTGCAAGTTTTCTGTAGTCCAATTAGAAATGGCTTCTGCGTCTAATTGTTCGCTTAGATCGTAGCCAATTTCATTCTCCCAAGTGTCCAACCTTCCCTTAAGTGCCACAATGACTTTTTCAAAATTATCTGCAACGTGTCCAATTTTGTTGCTCAACATAAGAATTAAACCCACTACAGGTACTAATATTCCTAAGAAGGAGCCGATTAATAGTGTTACTGCTGCAAGGTCTGGATGCCAGCCTTTGCGAATCAAAAACACCATCCACTTTCGTAAAATGACATAAATGGTGATCGCTCCCAAAATACCGGATAGATACGGGAGGATTTCTCTAAAGATAAGTCCGCCAATTAAAAATATAAGAAGTAATACAAAAACTTGCCGTATAATGTTTGGGCTAATATTTTTCATTTATGATTTGTAATTTATTCTCTAAAGATATCCTATTTTTCCTCTTCTTCTTCTTTTATTAAATCAAAACCCTTAGGGAAATCTAATGTTCGTATAGGGAATGGGATGTTGATGTTATTTTTATCATATGCTTCTTTCATTAACATCATGGTTTCACTTTTAGCTTTAGCAACTTCCAAAGCAGAGGTAGAATTAATCCAAAAACGGAGTTCGTAGTTAATTGAACTATCCCCAAATTCTCTCCATAAGAATAAAACGTCGTCTTTTTTCTGTACTGCTTCAAAATTAGAAACAATAGTTTCTTTTGTAAGCTTTTCGACAAATCGTAGATCTGATTCGTATCCAACACCACATTCAAGAATTACACGCGATTGTGCGGTCGTTGAATAATTTTTGATTGGATTTTCAACTACCAACCTATTAGGGATGTATACCAAATTATTATCCACTTGCTTTATAGTAACAGCACGGAGATCTATATCTATAACTTCTCCTTCAAAATCATTGGTCTCTATCCAATCACCAAATTTGATATGCTTGATATAAGATAGGATTATACCAGAGTAAGTGTTCGCTAACGCTCCTTGTAATGCCAAACCAACGGCAAGACCAGCTACCCCCGCACCTGCAAGAATAGTGTTGAGTGCTTTGTTCAGATTAAGAATGCCTAAAATCAGAAATAATCCTATAATGACAACAGCAATAGATATAAATTTTGCAATCAGATTTTTCATCGATGGTTGAAGTCTACTTTTATCTAATATCTTTCGCGCTAGTTTGCTAATGTATTTTGAAGCGATAAGTGCCATTACGAAAACAAGAACAGCTATCAAGATATTAGGTAAGTTCACTACAATCGAATTTAACCAAGATTCTAGTTTCTCATACATTTTATTCCAAGCATCGATCAGTTTATCATTCATGTTTTTTGTTTTTTAGTGTTTAACATTTTTTAAAAATGTAGGTGTATAGTCCGTCAATAAATTTAAAATGGCGTGTTCTGTATTGGTAAAATAATCTGCTGATTGATTAGAAGTATCAATTTTGTTAAATACCTTTTTTATAGAACCATTTTTATATGATGATTCTACAAAGGGATGTACATAGTATTTACGACATACATTTCTCGTATTTCCTAAACTAGTTGCAGCCATATCGTATGCTTTTAGAATATTCTTTTGAGTTTCTTTTTCTTTCTTACTAACTCCCAAATCCATTAAAGTTTCAAAAAAAATTGTAGTAGCACCCCAGGTTCTGAAATCTTTTGCCGTAAAAAGTTCACCTCCAATTTCATGAAGATATTCATTAATCATGTTGCTTTCAATACTGTGTTTTTCTCCTTGCATATCATAATATTGGAATAGCTCCCAACCTGGTATTTCTTCACAGCGATTGACTAGGCGTATGAGTTTTTTGTTTCGAAGCGTTACAGAATGTTTTTTCCCTTTTTTACCTACAAACTCAAATTTAAGTTTGTTCTTTTCTATATTTACATGTCGAGTTCTCATTGTAGATAAACCATAGGTTTTATTGCGTTTAGCATACTGCTCATTGCCGATACGAATATGAGTTTCTTCCATTAGCCTTATGATGAGTGCTAGTACTTTAGTTTTGGACCATTTTTTTTGTTCTAAATCTTGATCTACCTGTTTTCTTATTTTAGGAAGTTGTCTACCAAAAACAGCCATTTTGTAAAATTTTGTTTGGTTGCGTATAGTATTCCAGAGTGGATGATATCTATATTGTTTTCGGTTTTTTAGATCTCTACCAATGGCTTGTAGATGTCCATTGTCTATAGAAGAAATTCTGACGTGATTCCAGGCAGGAGGAATTACTATTTTTTTTATTCTTTCCAACTCTTTTTTAGTTGACAGTGGTATACCATTCTGAAGATATCGAAAACCTTTCTTGTGTTTTACTCTAGTTATTATTAGTGCATCGTCTTTTACATATACTAGATTTAGTTGATCAATTACTAATTCGGGTTCTTTGATGATCTGAGTTAAAAATGTTGCATCTGTAAAATCTGTATTCATTACGTTACGTTCATAAAATAAAAATGACCTCTTTAAATATATCTAAAGAGGCCATTTCATCAACTAACTATATCTATCTGGAATTAGATATACTATTTAGTGAAAATCACTTTAGATTCTTTTAAGTCTGCTTTAAAAGCACTAATGTCTTTCACATATTTGTACTGATCATTAAACACTCTATCCGGCTTTTCTCCCATAATGATATGTTTTACATTAAGGTCAGGAGCATTAAGAATTACACGATCAGAAACTCTTAATTTTTTGTCACCCAGATCTTGATCTAGTTCTTTCAATTTGGAAATCACATACAATTTGTCATTAGAAGCAATAATCTCTTTGATATCAATAGAATGTTCTTTATCAGTCACTTCTGCTTCAACAGTCAATGTCAATTCTTCTTTCTCTCCACTGTTTGGCATGTCTACATCAACATAAGGTACTTCAACCTCTACTTCTTCCATAACCACAACAACTTTAGGGATTTTAACCATCTTAGTTTTGGTTCCTACATTTACATCAGCCCAATCGACATCAAATGTTGGAAGCTGCCCCGCTTCTGTATCAATATCTACATCTACCTCAGGTAATTTTGCTTCTTTTTTTTGTTGCACATCACAACTGGTTACTAAAAGAATGATCATAAATATTCCTGTAATTTTTTTCATAGTTAAAAGGTTTTTTAGTTTAAAAATTAAGGGCTACTTATTTTAACACATCACATTTGCCCTAATGATATTTTACGTTTTTAATTTTTTGTAGCCCTTATTTCTGTTTGTTTACAAGACAAAGGTAGATTTCGAAGATTGATAAACTGTGCGCATATACAATTTTCCTTGACTGTTTTGATAGTCAAGTAAGATTGGGCAAGGAATATTCTCTATTAGGTATTGAGTTAATAAATCTAGTGATTGCACACCAATATCGAAGATTAATTCCTCAACTTGTGACTCAGCATAATTCTTAAAACTAAAATGGCATGAGTACTACGAAACAACCTGATTTTTCTAATCTAAAAGCATTATACATTAATTGTACTTTAAAAAGCTCCAACCAAAAAAGTCACACTGAAGGACTTATGAATGTATCTATGGGTATTATGAAATCCGAAAATGTAAGAGTAGAGTATCTTCGATTAGTAGATTATGATGTTGCTTATGGATTAATGCCGGATATGAAGGAGGAAGGAAAAGAAAAAGATGATTGGCCGGAAATCTATGAAAAAATAATGGATGCTGATATTCTAATTGTAGGAACACCTATATGGTTAGGAGAAAAATCATCTGTCGCCACTAAACTAATTGAAAGATTGTACGGAATGAGCGGTAAAACTAATAAAAAAGGGCAGTATATTTATTATGGAAAGGTAGGTGGGTGTGTCATCACTGGTAATGAAGATGGGATAAAACATTGCGCAATGGGTGTCTTATACGCCTTACAGCATTTAGGATATAGCATACCTCCGCAGGCAGATTGTGGATGGATTGGTGAAGCAGGTCCCGGACCAAGTTACTTGGATGAAGAGTCTGGTGCAAAGAACAATGCTTTTACTAACAGAAACACTACCTTTATGACGTATAATTTACTTCATTTAGCTGCGATGTTAAAGAATAATGATGGTTATAGCGGATATGGTAATTCTAGAGAAGATTGGGATGATGGAACACGTTGGAGTTTTGAAAACCCTGAATATCGATAATCTATTATCTTAAGAAAAATAGACAGACTGTTATGAAATCCACATTGAAGTTTTTGAAAAGAGTAAAAAGCGCCGTTTTTCATAGCATTGCATTTTATCCTGTTTTAATTAGTGCAGGATTCTTTTTTTTAGCAATCATTTTATTATTTGTGGAAAATCTAGAGGTTACTAATGCGCTGAAAAAAGAAGTGCCTTATCTTTTGGTACAGGATAACGAAACTGCTAGAACAATTCTCTCTACATTGTTTGGAGGGATATTGTCGTTGACTGTTTTTAGTTTTACTATGGTAATGGTAGTATTAAATCAAGCTTCTTCTAACTTTTCTCCAAGACTTTTGCCGGGATTGATCTCTAACAAAAAGCATCAAATTATATTAGGATTTTATATAGGAACGATATTGTTTTCGATATTGGTTTTAATGTCTTTAGGCGCTTATGGTTCATCCACAAACGCTGTAGGATTCTCTGTAATGGTATCAGCAGTGCTGGGAGCATTTTGTATTGGGTTGTTTGTGTATTTTATTCATAGTATATCTCAAGCGATACAAATACATAATATTATAGACAAGATTTATGTGTCCAGTACTAAATTGCTTGAAAAGGAAAAACAAGAACAAAAAGAGAACAGTTCTGAAGATCAAAATACCTCATGTCAATATTGGAAAACGATACTTAGTAAAAAAACTGGTTATTATCGATCATTTGATATTACACTATTACAGGATTCTTTGAAAAGTAAAGAAAACACGATAGAAATTATCCCTTATGCAGATCAACATATCTGGAAAGGAGACCCTGTTCTTGGAATTAAAGAACCTATTTCTGAAGAAGAATTAACTTCTTTACATATCTGTCTTTATATTCTGTCTAATCGACATGAAGATGATAGTGGTGTTGGAGGAATGATAAAATTAACAGAGGTAGCCGTAAAAGCCTTGTCTCCAGGTATTAATGATCCAGGAACTGCAATCAATGCTATTTCTAAATTAGGTCAGTTAGTGCAACAGGCGCTAAAAATTGAACCAAAAACTATTTTATGTATAGCGGATTGTGAAATAACGGTTATACATAATAAGATAAGTGCTTCAGAATTAATGCGTATTGTGATTGAACCGATTCGTGTATATGCAAAAACAGATAGCACGGTTTCTTATGAACTATTGAGCGCATTGATTTTTATTAGAAAAAGTAAAGAGATGCATCCTGAATATGCAAAAGCTGTACAAAATGAAATTATAGCATTAGGTAATGATTTAAAAAAACACATAAGTAATAATCAAGATCTAAAACGTATCTTAGAGTTATTAGAGACTTAACTTTTTTCTTCAAAATATATGAAAGCAACACCAACCTTACTATGTATACCGGATATCAGTGGTTTTACTGAATTTATGAGTTCCACAAATATAGAATTAAGTTCTAAAGTCATACCATCACTACTTAATAAAGTAATCTATGCAAATAAATTAGACCTTAAAGTTTCAGAAATTGAAGGTGATGCTATTTTGTTTTATAGAACCGGACCATTACCAACATTCGCAGAATTGGTGTATCAGTGCAGATTATTTTACACAGAATTTTATGAACAGTTAAAAATACTCCATAAAAAATATAAAGATACAGAAGAAGGAAGAAATATTCCGGAGATGCTTGGTCTTAAAATTGTGTTACATTATGGTCAGGAAATTAGTGCGGTTCCAATTGGTAAAAACATAAAACTTATGGGAGAAGATGTTATTATCGCCCATAGATTACTAAAAAACAAAATACCAATAGATGAATATATTTTACTTTCTGAAGATTTGTTATCGGAATATAAAGATAAGACTATCGAACGAAATTTTGGATGGGGAGAACTTCACGATCGAGAAACTGAATATAAGCATATAGGAGAAATTAACTATAGCTATATTAATCTTGAACCTTTGGTTGATTAAGGTTCGTTTTACTTGAATTTTATATAGTTTCGTCAAATCCGAAAAGGGTGCTTTTTTTCAAGTAACACTAAATTTCTAAAACCATATTCTTATAATTTCCATCTTATGTTTGCTCTCTTTACGATAGAGTTAAGATAAATAGTATATGAGCAAAAGATGCCATTCTACTCAAGGTATCTTTGTAATGAACAAAAAAAGAATAATACAATTCTATTGTTCGACTTTACTATATTATTAATCTTAAAAAATTGCTATGAATTATTTGAACATGGATGAGAAAAAGCTTTTACCAGTAGTATTAGAATTAAATATACTTTTAGCCGATTACAATTTATACTACCAAAAATTAAGAGGGTTCCACTGGAATATTTTGGGAAAAAATTTCTTTGATCTCCACATAAAATTTGAAGAATTATATAATGATGCTAAAATAAAAATTGATGAAATCGCAGAGCGTATTTTAACATTACAGCATCATCCAGTAAGTCAGTTTGCAGAGTATATCAAATTATCAGATTTAAAAGAAGTGACACCTTTGATGAAAGATATAGAAATGGTTACAGAATTACTTGGAGATCATAAAAAATTACTAACTCAAATGAGGGTGATACTGGAACATGCTGGAGAGGCAGGAGACGAAGGTACAATAGATATGGTAGGAGCTTATATTAGAGAGTTAGAAAAGTCAAGCTGGATGTTAAATGCTTGGTCTAAAAATACCTCAGACCATTTGGATACTAGTATGATTAGAAAAGCATAACCAAATAACCAAATTAATAAATAATAACCTTTTAAAATTATATAAAATGAAAATGATAAAATTAATAACAACATTGTTAATCACATTTACACTTACAGGTGCTATTGCACAAAGTAATAAACAGGTTGTAAAAACTAGAACTACTAAAACATACGAGTTCAAGAAAGACGGTAAAACAGTGCCTTACAGAATCACTGTGTACAAAACAGGAAAGTCAAAAGTAATGTTGGATGAATCTGATAAAGGAAAGTTGAATCAAGATATAAAAGCCACTCCGCAACAAGTTACAAAATTGATTTATGTAGATAATGATCTATATAGTGATTATGATAAATATATTGTATTACGATACACCAAAGATGCTAATGATAGTTTTGAATTAAAGCCTACAGAAAAGGGTTTTAAAGTAATAGTTGATAATAAAAATGTAGAATATATTTTTGGAGAAGGAGTATATTTCGTGAATAACGCAGACAAAGATTACTTTTTTGTAGATGAATTTGATTCGATCTAAAAAAATATTTAAAGAAATAATTGTTTTTAAAGACTCCCTTTTTCGGGAGTTTTTTTTTGATTTTATAAGATGCTATCTGTAATAGCCTTTCTTTTTTGATGTACCTTAACAAAATCTTATACTTCAAATCAAGAATAAATTATTTTTGTTTGTTAATTTTACGATAACGCTCAACAAAATAACATTCTAATCATTTTTTTAAAGATGTACGCAGAACCAACAACCGCTATAGAAATTAATATTACTGCTAAGGATACTGAAGGAACAGTTAGGCAAATTCAGGAAGTTATAGGGGGAAGAATAGAGGAACGATGGGGAGAGTACGAACTCACTGTTAATAATCTAAATGCTCATGGATCCATTAGATTTATTACGTTTGATTGGGGAGTAAACTTATTGGAATATGATATTATATTTCATAAAGAATTTGTATTAGTAATGGATGCTTCAGAATACAATCCAATTCACT
Source organism: Aquimarina sp. BL5 (assembly GCF_003443675.1). Classification (NCBI taxonomy): domain Bacteria; kingdom Pseudomonadati; phylum Bacteroidota; class Flavobacteriia; order Flavobacteriales; family Flavobacteriaceae; genus Aquimarina; species Aquimarina sp. BL5. Next base: position 4,874,568 of record NZ_CP031963.1, read on the forward strand.
TTGCATATTGCCTTACAGGACATTGTGGACATAGATTTGGATTCCAAAATGAAGTACATACTTTAGAACAGTTTCAGTCAGTTATTGTCACTAGCCGAGATGGAGGATATAACTACGGGTATTTTCCAAAAGAAGAAAAATTAGAAATTAATGTAATACAAATTGCTAGAAAGAAATATTTAAAAAAGCGACTTAATAATGTATCACAGCTTAATGAAAGGCTGTATAAGGTTTTTATGGATGAAGATCACGAAAAAGCCTTTGCTTATTTTGGTACTTTTAATTTAAAATTAGCAGACCAGATAAGTGCTTTACGGAAAATAAAGCAAAAAGGTATGATAAGGATATTACAAATAGAAGGTATGATTTATCAAATTTTATCTATGCATATTCAACAACATGATCGAGCAATGAAAGAGAAAGTATTACCTACTACGCTTTTAAAAAGAGAATTAAAGTTAGTTAGAGGTTTGGCTAAGAAAATTATCAAGGATGTAGCGAAAGATTATTCTTTAGAACAATTATCCGAAGAAACAGGTTTACCTCAGGCAAAGCTTCAGGAAGGATTTAAATTATTATATGCTAGAACGGTAACAGAATATATTCGACACGTACGATTAGAAGCTGCCAGGGATTTGATACGAACAACTGACATGAATATTTCAGAGATTGTTTATTCTATAGGATTTAGTAGTAGAAGTTATTTCTCTAAAATTTTTAAAGAAAAGTATGATATTAGCCCTAATAATTTCAAAAACAGAACTGAATTGCCTTTAGACGAAGTCGTAGGTGTGTCCTAACGATACTATTTAAAGAACTTTTTAATCAGATAAAATATACTATATTTCTTTACCGCACTAAGAACTGTGGAAACCCACTGATACGGTTGTAAATCATCTTTGAACTCAGATTTTAGAAGTTTCATTTCTTCTAAGGATATTTGACGTTGTAAACTCAATTTACGCAGATCTTGTTCTATTTCCTTGAATGAAGTGTATGTCTTTTTCATAGCGTTAATCAAAAAATTCTTGAGACATTTTTCTTATAATGTTTTTATCAATTTTTTGGCGAATAAGATATGCTATACCTGTAATAGTAAACAGTGCTGCAGCCACTATTAAACAAGCTAATGCAGTACTGCCAATAAGTTGTCCTAGCCAAATTGCTCCCGACACCGTCAAGAATATTAATCCAAGGAAAAGCAAGCCACCAATAATGGCCAGCTTGCTTAAGAATGAAAATGCTCTTGCCAATTGCTGGAAAGCTTTAAGCTTATAATATTCTTGAGAGGCTTTTACATACTTTTCTCCAGAATCAAAAGCTTTATTAGAGGTTTCGTTTAATGCGTTAATTACTCCCATTACGATTTTTGTAATTTCTTGTTCTTAGCTTTCAGCTCGCTTAATTTTTTTTCAAGGGAAGTAATAACATCATCTGCTTTATAACTTGCATCAGAAACTAGAGACTCAATTTTGGTGTCTAACGTTTCTTTTTGGGTAGATACAGTATCTGCTATCTGATGTTTTAAACTAGAAGCTTCTCTTGCTAAATGATCTTTGGTCGCTTGCGCTTCATCTGCTAATCTTTTTCTGGTATTTACACCTTTATCTGGCGCAAATAGAATCCCTAAGGCTGCACCAATTGCGGTTCCTGCCAAAATTCCTAAAAATGTATTTCCACTATTACTCATTGTTATTGTTTTTTATGTTGTTAAAATATTTATTACAAAATTCATCAAAAATAGTTGTAAGCTTTGACTCAAACCATAAGGATGTTAACGGAAATGATTTTTGGCAAACGAACTAACATTTATATCAAAAGCGTTCATCCTTTTACATCTCTCAATCTATCTTTGGAATGTAGTTAAAATGATGTTGGATGGCAAGTACAATCACAAGAATTTAACCTTCTACAGGAGAAATTATCGTATTTACGTAAATGATGTTGGTACTTCCGTGAAAAATGTAGGAAGCATGTTCTGCTCAAAGATTATTTTTTGTTGGTATTGAGATTACAGGATACGGTAGAGAATTTTGACTTTACAAATAAGAAAATGGTTTACATAAATAATAAAAGTTTAATTAAAACATATAAAAAATGAAATTCGTAAAAGAAGAAGACGAGGAAAGAAGAGATTATATTTTTCAGAAAAACACAAAGACAAAAGTAGGGACAAAGTTTATTGTATTGGTATTGATTTTATTGATAGTTGGAGTTGTTGCTTCAGGAGTTTTCTTAGATGTATTTTAATGTTTATTGATGCTTTTGAAAGTAATAATCACGGCAAAATAGTGAATAAGTAGAAATCACAATCTTTTTTTTAATAGGTAAATAATAACAATATGGCAAAAATAACTGAAGTGACCCTTGATAAAATTCCAGAATATATTGAGGTAGATGATGCTAAAACAAACACTATCATCGTAAAAACTGAAATACAGTTTCATCCATTGGATATATCTGGTAATATGGAGTATTTATTACATCTATTTGTCTACGATGTTCATGGCATGAAAGATGTCCCTGTATTGATTTCTAATTGGGACGATACCAAAGTGTTGCGAGTAGTTAGAAATGAACGGAAGGATGATTTTTTATGCAAGGAAAGTATTTTGATAAGATCAGAAGAAGCAAATAAAGAAAATATAAGTATTAAAACACCTATGACTATCAGATTGGGGAAATTACAAGGCAATACTTCGGTATATACTAGAAAATTTGAAGTTTTTGCCACACTTATTCCAGCGATAGATAGAGTATCAAAATGGTCAAAACCTTTTGAATCCCAGCTAGTTTTTTAAAAACAAAGAATGATGCTGAGGTTGAATAGTTAATTTAAAAATAAAAAAATGAATGTATCTGAACAGTTATTGGAAATATTGCAAAATGAAGGAGTGAAACATATTTTTGGAGTTGCAGGAGATGCTTTAAATCCTCTTATAGATGCTATTGGTAAACAGGATATTATTGAGTGGGTTGGAGTACATCATGAAGGTAATGCATCTTATGCAGCGTTTGCTCAGGGAGAACTTAATCATAATTTTGGGGTTTGCGCAAGTACTGTAGGTCCTGGTGCGTTACATTTGATTAATGGCTTATATAATGCAAAAAAAGAACGATCTCCTGTAATTGCGATAACTGGGCAAATACCAATCGAGCATTTAGGGACAAACTATCATCAAGAAGCTGATCTTAAAAAAATATATGATGACATATGTGAATATCAAGCGGTCATTAGATCTCCTGAAGAAGCGCCAAGGGTTATTCTTAGGGCTATCAGGATTGCAGTAAATCACCAATGCGTTTGTAGAATAGAATTGCCGGCAGATATTGCGCAAATGAAAGCCGAAAATAGAAATTTTGTTCATACGATATTCAGATCAAAAAGTAACATTATTCCTAGTCAAGAGGAGTTGAACCTTGCTGCAAAACTCATCAACGAATCCAAAAAAATAGGAATTTTAGCAGGAGCCGGGTGTAGAGAAGCTAGAGAAGAAGTGATTAGTTTCTCACAATTATTAAAAGCTCCAATAACGCATACACTAAGAGCAGCAGATGTATTTGATCACTCAACTGATAATGTCGTTGGATTAACAGGACTCATTGGTAATCCTTCAGGTTATAAAGCGGTGATGGATTGTGATTTATTATTGATGTTAGGGACAGATTTTCCATATACCGATTTTCTTCCTGAAAACACTAAAACTATTCAGGTTGACATTAGACCAGAGAATATTGGTAATCGTTCACCTGTAACTTTAGGTCTTCACGGTGATATTCAAACAACAATTACTTCACTTCATAGTTTATGCTCAGAAAAAAAAGATGATTCCTTTTTAAATACCTTAACGGAAAAATTCGTTGATTGGAAAAAATCTAACGATGAAAAAGCAAATCCAGCTAGGGACATGGAACCTTTGCACCCTCACATTTTTGCAAAAGCTGCTAGCGATCTGGCTTCCAATGATGCTATTTTTGCTATCGATACGGGAACCGCTGCCATATGGGCTTCTAATTTTATGAATTTTCATTCTGATCGGAGAATCATAGGTTCTTTTAATCATGGATCAATGGCAGTAGGTCTTCCATCAGCTATTGGAGCACAACTTCAATTTCCCAATCGAGAGGTTTGGGCATTAATCGGGGATGGGGCTTTTAATATGTCACTACAAGATTTTTCTACAGCAGTGAAGTATGAATTGCCAATTAAGATTATTGTATTCAATAATTCTCAATTAGGTTTTGTCAAAATAGAAATGGAAGAAGCTGGATTAGCACCTAATTTTGAAGCTCTCAAGGTCGATAATTTCGATTTTGCAGAGTACGCAAAGCTTTGTGGAGGCGATGGAATAAAAGTTACTCATGCAAAAGACATTTTGGCGGCTATACAAATGGCAAAAAACTCTAAAAAGCCTTTCATCATTGATGCAGTAGTTACAAATGCAGAACTATCTTTATCTCCTAAGATAGGTTTCGAAGAAGCTAAGGGTTTTGGACTGTCAAAAATTAAAGAAATATTTAGAGCATTTAATGGAGAAAAAGAACAGTGGGAAAATATTAAACAAGAAATAGAAGCTTATTTTGATTAGATTAAGTGACAATTGATAGAAATGAAAAGCATATCAGAATAACAAATCAATATTAATAAATAGATAGATAGATAGGATAAAATAAAATGGAAAAATTAGGACTTACTGGAGAAAATTGGGAGCAATTTGTAAAATGGGTTTGGGATTTTGTACCGGGGCTCTTTTCTGCAATTGTAATTTTCTTTGTTGGTATATGGGTTATTAACCTTATTAGTAGAGGGCTTCGTAAATTCTTTCAGAAAAAAGATTATGACGAGACATTAGAAAGATTTCTATATGACCTTATTAATATAGGTCTCAAGATTTTATTGATAATTTTGGTAGTAACTCAATTAGGAGTTCAGACTTCTTCTCTTGTTGCGATATTAGGTGCAGCTGGTTTAGCCGTAGGTTTAGCGCTTCAAGGTTCTCTGGCTAATTTTGCTGGAGGTGTGTTGATTCTGTTTTTTAAACCTTTCAAAATAGGAGATTTTATAGAAACCCAAGGAGTTTCTGGTACAGTAAAAGAAATTTCTATATTCACTACCAAACTAAATACTTTTGGTAATCAATTGGCAGTAATTCCTAATGGCAAGGTATCTAATGGTAATATTATAAATTACTCATCAGAAGATAAAAGACGGGATAAAATAGAGATAGGAATAGCATATACGAGTAATATTAAAGAAGCAAAAGATATATTACTTGATTTGATTAACAATCAGGAAAAAGTTTTGAAAGACCCAGCTCCAGAAATTTACGTTTCTGATTTAGGAGATAGTGCAGTAACATTGTCATTGCGTTACTGGGCGACAAATGAAGATTTTTGGGCAGTTCATTTCTATACTATCGAAGAAGCTAAAAAACGCCTGGAAGATAAAGGTGTATCTATACCATTCCCGCAGAGAGAAATCCGTATGATCTCAGATAATAAATCAATACAGAACGCCGAAAAGAAAGATTCATAAATTTGAATATAGAATCTATCGAGTCGAAGGCACTATGGAATAATTAAAACTAATAATTATGAATTATGTAATCATTGCTATGCAGGTTGTCGTAGGACTAAGTATATTAAACGTATGGCTCATTCAGAATAAAAGAGCTACAAAATGGAGAGGAGGCACTGCCGGTAATATTATCGAAGAGTTTCAGGTGTACGGACTTCCAATATGGTCTTGTTATTTTATAGGCGCGCTAAAGGTTGTTTTGGCAGTTTTATTAATAATATCGATTTGGTATCCTGAACTAAAAGAATTTTCAGCACTTGGTTTGGCAACTCTTTTATTAGGATCAATACTAATGCATTTTAAAATTAAAGATCCATTATATAAATCTTTTCCAGCTTTTTTGTTTTTTGTAATGTGTACTCTTATCGCAGCTAGTAGTCATATCAATATTTATTTTTAAAACAGTTCTAAATAAAAGTATATTGAAGAAATATATATAAATTAAGAATAGCATATAACAATGATGGTAAAGAAGCGAGTATAGAATCTTTGATTTTTATTCGTACTCCAAAACCAAGTAGCATTAATAAGGCCAAAGAACCGGAGGACACTGAGATAAGAATGGGAGAATAAAAATAACCTACAATTAATCCTAAGCCTCCTAGTATTTGTAATACACCAGTCAAATTCCTTTTCTTTTCAAGACCAAACCGAATAAATTCATTTTTCATATGGCTAGAAAGTAGACAACTGAATCCATACAAAAGAAAAGATAGAGCTGAAAAAAATATTATGATGGCTAGCAATTTCATATTTCACTAAGGTATTGAATGATCTATTATACTTAATTATATTATCATAAAAAATGCAGGAACTTTAAATCCTGCATTTTTTGTAAGATATATTTTGTTGTTAAAGAATTAATTCTTCAGTATATTAAATAGTTTTTCGGCTACTTCTTCAGAAGATGCTGGGTTTTGTCCAGTAATTAAGTTTCCATCTTGCACTGAATAGGATTGCCAATCGTCGGCTTTACTATAGTTTCCGCCATTGTTTTTTAACATATCTTCTACTAAAAACGGAACAATATCTGTTAATTGAACCGCTGCTTCTTCACTATTGGTAAATCCGGTTACATTTTTGCCTTTTACAAGAAATTCACCGTCACTAGTTTTTACGTTTTTTAGAGCTGCAGGTGCATGGCATACCAAACCTGTGGGTTTATTACTTTCGTAGAATGATTGCAATAATTTAATAGAATCTTTGTCATTGGCAAGATCCCATAAAGGACCATGACCACCAGGGTAGAAAATGGCATCATAATTCTTTTCTTTAACTTCAGAAAGTTGTAAAGTTTTACTCAGTTTTTCCTGTAACTTTTTATCATTATGGAAGCGTTTCGTAGCTTCCGTTTGATTTTCCGGCTTGTCGCTGCTCGGGTCTATCGGAGGTTGGCCTCCTTTTGGGGATGCTAACGTAACTTCTGCACCTTTGCCGGTAAGATAATAATAAGGGGCAGCAAATTCTTCAATCCAAAATCCTGTTTTTTCTCCAGTATCTCCGAGTTTGTCATGTGATGTTAATACAAATAAAAATTTCATCCTTTTTGTTTTTTAATATTAATAAGTTTTCATTTTGTCTTTCCTTCTTTCTAATTGATCGTTGAGGTCTCTAATAGTTTCGGTAATTGCTTCCTCAAAACTTACTTTATCAGATGAGGCGTACAATCTTGGTCCCTGAGCACTTAATCGGATACCACAAATGTGTCCAGAGTTGTCATCTCTGTTCTCTTTTTTAAAGAAGATATCTGCACGAATTACGAAAGGATACTTATTAGATAAATTGCCTAATTTTTCTTCTACAAATGATTCTAATCGATCACTTGCACTTACGTTAGTGTATTCAAAAACTGTTTTCATTTATTTTTATTTTTTGTATTTATTAATTGTTACCGTTGTAGGCAAAAGCTTTGTATTTCAATAGGGCTACAAATACCACTCCACCTATAGCATTTCCTACAATCGCAATTCCCTGAAAGGAAAGATAGTCTATCATTGTGATATTTTTTGATACGATTAGTCCTGAGAAAACCTCAATATTCCCTACAATACTATGATGTAAGCCCATCGCACCAATTACTGCTGTAATGATATAAATAACCAAAATTCTACTAATCGTACTGTCTGAAGATGTGAGTAACCAAGATAATAATCCCATTAACCAACCTGCTAATATTGCACTCACGAATATGACAGCTAGATCGCTATGAAGTACGTGTTCTGCAACTTCTTCAACAATTTTTAGATCAAAGATTCCCAATTTAGGACCAATCCAAATGGCGACCGAGCTTATTAATATTCCTCCACAAATATTACCCGTAAGTACCAATCCCCATAACCTGAAAAGATCTATTATTTTTGATTTTTTATTTAATACAGGTAGTGTAAGCAAAGATGTTTGCTCAGTAAATAACATGGATTTTCCCAAAACAACAAGAATAAATCCAACTGGATAAACCAGTGCATTTATCTTCCATACTACAGCACTATTTGTTCCATCAGTGAAAAAAGCGGTCATTACGCAGATGAGTAGAAAACTAAACCCAATTTCTAAGCCCGCAGAGAATGAACTCAATAGAATACTTGAGTTTGTTTTGTCATAAATGATTAATGCTTCCGATACTTGTTCTCGCAAGATTTCAGAATGTGACATGGGTGAATTTTCTGCAGATTCGCTTTTTATATCTTTATCAATTTTCAATTCTTGATCTTCTATCATATTATTTCTGCTAAGTGCTTAATCTTAATTATTAATCTTTTTAATAAGCCCCTATTTAGAATTGTTTAATCCACTTTTAGAAGAGTCTAACCCAGGTTCATTCATATAATCGCCATTAAAGGTAAATTCTCGTTGCAACATTCTTGTTCTATTTTCAGGTTTTTCTTCATCCCTTAAATTCTCTGGTAAATCATTTATATTTCCGCCGTAATAGCCCACTGCAACTGCAGTAGCTACGTGAAACTCTTCATGAAATTTAAATTCTTTTCTGGCTTTTTTATGATCTACTCCAGCCATCTGATGTAAGGCTATACCAAGGTGTTGTGCTTGTGCTGAGGCATTTCCCATAAACAAACCCAGATCGTGTAATGCGTGGAAGTTTTCTTTACCGTCTTCAGTTGTTGTTTTGTAAGCATTTAGTAGTAATACAGGGGCGTTTTTCGCCCAAGATTGATTAAATTCACTTAGACAACTAAAAATTCTATCATACGTCTTACTACCTTTTATACCCCAGATTACCCTCCATGGTTGTCGATTGTAAGAACTTGGTGCCCATCTTCCGGCTTCGAAAATAGATCTTAACTCAGGCTCTGTAATTGGAATTTCTGAAAATATTCTTGGACTATACCTTTCCTTTAAAATAGGGAGTATTTCAAACTTTGTGTCTTTCATTTCAACAACTTCTTTTGTCATTTCTTTTTATTTTAAAGATACTTTTAGTTGAAGAAAGAATTTAACTCAAAACGTTTAGTCCTTAACTCGTATACATTTTTAAATAGTGCTGATTAAAAAAGTAGGCTTTGATCTTAGATACTTTTTTAGTATTCATAAAAAATATTTTTTAAAATCATCAAAATTGATATCAGCAATTAAATTTTTAACGAAGAGATTATTGAGGTTTATAGTATTGTAATTTTTTGGGGTTTCGTGATCTTACCTATTTTTTTTCTAACATTTCTTAAAAATGCTTTACTTCCAAATTTTTTTCTACGCAAACCTGGTCTTTGAATGTTATTTTTATTTTTCATTTACAATGCAATTAATTATATGATGAACGATTTATAGGCTAATGTAGAATAAATAGAGGAGTATTGTAAAAAAACACTGACTATTTTATAATACTCTGAAGCCTATTTTCTGTAATGGACTATTCTTTTTTTATCAGTCTGCTTTATTTTCCTAATATCTAAATTTTATGATGATTTAGACCAGGCAGTAAACATCCAGTGTCTCTTTTCTAATCTTCTTAAAAATTCTGTAGCCAATTCTTCTGTAGCAGAATCTCCCGTGTTTAGAGCGGCGTCGATAAGGTCTAATAAAGCACGGTGCAGTACGTTAAAATCTTTTAAGATTTCTTGCACCATTGCTATTGGAATCAATTCTCCCTCTACTTCTTCAATTTGAGATAGAGCTATATGCTGTTTTAGAGTGTTTTTTGGTTTTAAACCGAATACCCTAATGCGTTCGGCAAGAATATCTATTTGTGATTTTACTTCATTATATTCAATTTCAAATTGTTCATGTAACTCAAAAAAGTCTCCTCCTTCTACATTCCAATGAAACATCCTCAACTTATGATAATGCACAATATAATTTGATAATAGTTGATTTAGGGACACAACTATTTCTGCTGTTTCCAAATAGGTGAATCCTAATTTTTTATAAGATTTTTGTTTTTTCATTGTTTCTGACATATTCATTTTATGTTTTAGATTATTTTTCTACTTGACCTTCAGATAGTATGCTTTTTGCTTCAGGTTCTGATAACGTTTCATTTTCCTTTATTAGCGATTTTACTTTTTTTTGAGATTGATCTCTAAGCTTTTTTAAATGATAGATCGTTGGTATAATAGTTACTACTGTAACTAAAATAGCTGTTGAAAATGTAGTAAACAGAATCATGGATAAAGATGCTTCAGCTTCCCAAAAAAATAGTTGAATGGCTACCACTTGAGAATTTTGTAATGTAAAAATGGTAATACCTATCAATAATATTGCCGCTACAACTAACATAACTAGTTTCTTCATTTCTATATTTTTACCTTACACTTTAATTTTAATCAACTAAGTTTTGAAAAGAAATTCAAACGTAGGTTGATTAGTATATGTAAGTAAATGAAATTCTATAGATTATGTTAACGCATTTGACCAAAATAGTACCTCAAATGCAACAAGATATTTTACGTTAATAAATAGATGTTTTGTAAGTAATTATCAAGCTATACAGTATAAGGCTATAACCATTTCTTTTTTCTAAAGAAAATCAATAGCCCAATAAAAATGATAATCATAATACTCACTAGGGCGTGATATCCATATCGATATTTAAGTTCAGGCATATGCTCAAAGTTCATTCCGTATATTCCTGCAATAAAAGTTAGAGGAATGAATATGGTCGCTATAATGGTTAATACCTTCATAATACCGTTCATTTTATTACTGATGGTGGTCATGTACATATCCATGAGCCCCCAGATCATTTCTCGATAAACATCAATGTTCTCTTGTATATGAATGATGTGGTCATACAAATCCCTGTAATAGTCTTTGTTTTTTTCTAGGATCAGAGTCGTGTCAGATTTAACAATCCTGCCGATAACCTCTCTAAGTGGTAAAATACTTCTTCTTATGCGTAAGATTTCGCGTTTAAGCGATTGTATTTCTTGTGTGATATGATCTCCTTCCTTTTCATTAAATAACTCTTCTTCTAATTGTTCTACTTTATCACCAAGGTCATCAATAACTACAAAGTAATTGTCAAAAATAGCATCAAGTAAAGAATATGCAAGATACCCTGCTCCAGAGTTTCGAATTCTGCTTTTGGCATTCGTTATTCGAATTCTTACAGGATCAAAAATATCTTCGTCAGATTCTTGAAAAGTAATAACATGATCTTTTCCTAGTACTATAGAAATGTGCTCTACAATAAATTCTTTTTCTTTATTAAAATACATCATTTTTAGCACCAAAAAGATATAATTTTCGTATTCATCTATCTTTGGTCGCTGATCAGTATTTACTATATCTTCCAGAATTAAAGGATGTAGGCCATAAAATTCTCCAATGCTAATAATTTCTTTGGTGTGATTTAGACCATTTACATTAATCCAACTCACATGATCGTTGCCTTTAAAAGTAAATGCATCCTCAATATTGTCTGTTTCAGAAATATTATGGGTATCCCTTGTATAATCTTGAATCTCAACTTTGGTTTCGAGATGTTCTTTTTCACCAATATACACTACAGTTCCAGGTGCTTTCCCCAGACTTTGTGAGGATTTAGGTTTCTTACTTTTTTTGTGAATAGGTTTGTTTTTCTTCATAGTGTAACGGTTGTACTGTAAATGTATTAAAAAGAAATTTTGCATAAAATTTCGATAACAATACCCAGTTAAATTCTAAAAAATATAATTTCAATCTAAATTAATAGTAATTATTTCAGATCATGGATATATATAAAAACTTTTGTGCTGTATCAGTTTTTTTTCTTGTTTTATCGGGGTGTATTAAACAAAATCCTAACAAAAAATTATAACAAGGTGTACTTAAAGAAAATAAAATAGAGAATAACGCAATTTAGTTATCCGATGAAACAACAAATAGATGTGCCAATTTATTCTGACATCTATAATAATACCAAGGATTCTCGATTTCTACTTACAGCTATCTTAAACCACTAGAATCTATCGAATATGTGATTGAAGAGAAGGATACTTTGGGTGTGAGTGGAGCTAATTTTTTGATTACTTGGGGACTAATAAAATTATTAAACCAGTTTTTCAAGGAGTTATGGTTGGAATCTCTGGTCAACAAGGATTTGCATTCACTACTGGTGGAGTTGTTGTTTCAGAATAGGCGCTTGGCAATACGTAACAAATTATCTTTTTTTTAATTATTACTTACTTAAACATTGGTTTACGAAGATTGTTTTTTAGGTTCTTCTAATTGAGTTTTTTCTTTTCCTAAAATCTCAATACCTTTTTGTATTACAAGGGAGGTAGGAAGTGTGATATCACATCCATCATCTGTTTTCATAAAAAGATAAAACCCCGTGATGTCTTTAACTTCTCCACTCCAGTTAAAATCCTTGTCTAAAACTTTAATTCTATCACCAATTCGCATAGGATGACTAAAAAATAAAATTACGCTTGCAGTTAAATTAGATAGAATTGACCATTGTGCAAAAAAACCAACACCCAAAACAGCTAAAATCGAAGAAATAAATAGCGCAAATTGTTTATGATCTACACCCCAAATGATGGCCAAGAAAGAGCCTCCGGTTATATAAATAAGAAGATAGCTTAAATTAAATATAATTTTTCTTCGGTTTACATCAATTGACTTAACGAAACTAAACTTCTTGATTGCTCTCTGAGTAAGAAATATTACTAAAATCATAATAACTAATAATATGATAGTGAATAGTAACTCATGTTTGAATATCAACATAACAAATGTTTTATAGTTTTTGGTAAAACTATTTTTTATTCATCAATGAAAAAAGAAAAATAAAACTTTTTAGGAAAATCTATAGGAATCAAAACATTTTTCATTTTTTCTTGAGATTTATACTACTATAAAAAGTACTAAATAACTCGTTATTAATATTTATAAGCGCCGTACATTTTTGAAATATAGTATGCATTAATTAGCAATTACAGTTACATTTGAATAAATGTTTTTTGTATGTTTTTAATTTCTAAGATCGAACCAATTATTCAAATAATCTCTGTTCTGGCGATACTTGTCATTGTTCTTAGCATCATCTTAAGAAAAATGAATCAAACATACATTATTGGATATATTTTGGCAGGTATCCTTCTTGGAGAGCAAGGATTGGCAGTTGTTGATGATAAAGAATCGGTTGAACTTTTAGGAGAATTGGGAGTGATTCTTTTACTGTTTTTTATAGGCATGGAAATTAATCTTATTGATTTTCTTAAACGATGGAAACTTGCAGTACTTGGCACCTTGCTGCAAATTATTTTAAGTGTATTATTAGTCTTTTTTATTGGGAGTTTTTACGATTGGAGTTTAGCTAGGTCGGTAGTATTAGGATTTGTAATTGCTTTAAGTAGTTCTGCAGTGGTAATCAAACTTCTACAGGATAAGCATCTTATTGATACTAGAATAGGGAAAAATGTGTTAAGTATCTTGTTAGCTCAGGATATAGTTTTTGTACCTCTATTAATAATTATCTCCCAGCTTGGAGGTAAAGCTGAATCTACAGAAAGTATTGTATTAATGATTATTGGAGCAATAGTGATTGTTGCCACACTAGTATATATTTATATAAAAGGTGTAATTGTATTACCGTATTCAAAAAAAATATACCGAGATCATGAATTACAAGTTTTTATGGCTATTTTTCTATGTTTTGGTGGTGCTTTAGCAACATCTTTTTTCGGCATATCTCCTGCTTTGGGAGCTTTTGTTGGAGGAATGATTATTAATGCAGCAAAGGCAACAGATTGGATACACGACACATTACATTCTTTTAGAGTATTGTTTGTATCCTTATTTTTTATTAGTGTTGGATTACAAATAGATCTTGGTTTTGTGTACAATAATCTTTGGACCATATTCTCTGTTATTTTTGTAGTGTATATAACCAATCATTTATTGAATACTGTAATATTAAAGGTTTTTTCAAACACCTGGAAAGAGGCATTTTTAGGAGGGGCTCTTCTGGCTCAAATAGGAGAATTAAGTTTTTTGATTAGTTCCACTGCATTAGGTTTAGGTATTATAGAAGAATTCTCCTATAACTTCACTATAAGTCTAATTTCTTTAACTCTAATAATTAGTCCCTTTTGGATCGGCTTGTCAGAAAAATTGATTAATCGGAAAAAGAATAATGAATAGGAAAAAATTATCTCTATTTAAGAATAACAATAGTTCAATTTAGATTTAGCAATTCTAGTATGGAAAACTATTATTCATAACTTTTACAGGTGTATTGTAATTTTTTCTTTTTAAGGTCTGCATTAGAAAAATTAACAACATTACTATCTACATATCCTCGAATAGAGGTTTTTTTAGAATTTCTTTTAAGACATTATCATTTACATTTTAAAAGTTAACGGATATCTTTTTTGGTAACATGATTTTAGTTTTGCCTAGATGTGTTTTCAAAAAATAGTATTATCTACGATTAGCATATTCCTGTTAGATAATATTCTATCAATGTTTTTTTATTTAAAAGCAGCCTACGTAGGTTTCAATCTGGGATCTACTGAATCTTATTAAAGAAGGTTTTAGTTCAGGATTTAAAACAAGAATTTTATGCAAATAAAAAAGCGTTACAGTGATTTATTTCTGTAACGCTTTAATTTTGATGTGACCTCGGCAGGATTCAAACCTGCAACCTCTTGAGCCGTAATCAAGTGCACTATTCAGTTATGCTACGAGGCCTTTTTTGCGGGTGCAAATATATGGCTATTTTATAAATTATGAAACTATTTTAAAATTTCTTTTCCATTTTTAGGGCTCTTTTTTGATTTTGGTTATTTTGCAGACATGAACATACGAGATTTAGTAAGAGATATTCCAGACTTTCCAAAGCCAGGAATTGTTTTTAAAGATATCACTCCACTTTTAGCAGATTCTGAAGCTTTAGTGCATTGTGCAGATCAATTGGCTGGATTATGTCCAACCGACATAAAAGTTGATAAAGTAATTGGTATTGAGGCTAGAGGGTTTATTTTGGGAGGTATGATTGCACAGCGATTAGATGCAGGTTTTATTCCTGTTCGAAAGAAAGGAAAACTACCGTCAAAAGTAAATTCTAAAAGGTATGGATTAGAGTATGGAGAAGATGTCTTAGAAATTCACAAAGATGCTATTAAAGCTGGGGAACATATATTAATTCATGATGATGTTTTGGCTACTGGAGGAACCGCACAAGCTGTATGTGAACTCGTAGAAGAGTTAGGAGGTATTGTAGTGCAATGTAATTTTATTATGGAGTTGAACTTTCTTAAAGGAAGAGAAAAGTTAGAGACTAAGGTGGCTTCTTTATTAAATTATTAATAGATAGAAAAGAAAAGAGCCTTCAGTATTTTGAAGACTCATTTTGTACACAATTTATTACAGGATTATTTTTTGGTGGTTGCAATAATAGCTCCATCTTTTGCTTTATCTCCGTAAATACTGATCGCCGTTGTAGCTTTTAGGAAATCAACTTCATCTAATTTATCTGATTTGGCTAATTCATCTAATGTTTTGAAATTAGATTCTTCTCCATCGATAATGATTAATTTATCAATATCTGGATCATCTACAAAGCTAAATTTCTTCGATTTACTAAAGTGAGATGGGAATTGTTGACCATTAAAAATAAAGTTTCCATCTTCATCTTCATTAAATTCAAAAGAATTCGTGATTTGATCTTTTAGCTTACTTATATCAAAATGCTGGCCGTTAAAAAATATGGAATCTCCTTCTTGATCAAAATCGAAGTTAAATCTGAAATTCTGATTTTTTAAAATGCTATCTAGGTCAATATTCTGATGGTTAAAGCCAATTTGATTTTTCCAGGAAGCAATATCAAACATTCCAGAATTAGTGATATATAAATTGCCATTTTTATAGCCAAGCTCTACATCCGATATAGGTTCTGAAGAAGAGGAAGAGTACTTGCTTTTAGCGCTTCCTTTTTTAAGAATAATGCTTAAACTAGTAATTTCATTTTGTTTGTTAAACTCTATTCTTTCTATGATAAATTCAATACCATTTTCAGAGAAAAAAGTTTTAAGATCCTCGAGCTCCTTTTCTGTAGTGTTTTTATTGATAGTGGCAATGATCTCATTAGGTTGAGATTCGTTCTGCATTCTATTAATATATGTGCCAGAAGTAAATGCTGTTAGGGATAGTATACCTAGTATACCCATTCCTAGAATGATCCATTTTTTCATACTAAATATTGTTTTTCGGTTTTCGATTTTAATTGAAATGTATTCTTTTTTAAATACGAAAAATAGAAATCAATGTTGCAAAGTGAATCTTTAAAGAGCATTGTAATAAGGAGTTTTGGGTAATTTAATGTATGTAATAGTGGATTTAGTATCAATAATTTGGTGTTGATTTTTCTAGCTTTGGAGGAACTAATTTAAGTATAAACACAAACTCTAATTTTATGAAAAATTTAAAAATTTTAACAAGGACACTTTTAGTGCTATTTGTTTTTTCGTTTTTCTCGTGCGAAAAAGAACCAGTGACCGCGATCAATGAATCTTCTCAAGATATTCCTAAAGAAATAGTAGAGAAAATTTCAGAATTGAACTTTAATCATACCCAAGTCACTAAAGAAATATTGACAGATATCGATGGTAGTCAAAGCGAGATGTATCTTATAGAAGACGATATTGCTTTTACTTACGATCAAATTATGCAAATGGATAATGGAGATGGTGTGCATAGTAAACAGTATCATACTACTAATCTTGTAACTACTCCAAGAGCCATTCGTGTTGTGGGCTACAACGGAAATAATCGTTTTGGTCTAAGTGATATTGCTCAGACAGGTTTGAGGTATGCTGTGAATAACTATAATGCTATTAATGTGGATTTTCAGCTTGAATTAGTGTTTACAACTAATTTTAATGATAATGATATTGTGGCTTATACACAAACCAGTGCATCGGAGATAGCTCAAGATGGAGTGAGAGGAAGGGCTGGGTTTCCAAGTGGAGGAGAACCTTTTAAAAGAGTAATCATTAATGGTGGAGCAAATACTAATAATAATGATCAACTACTAGAGGGGTTATTCACTCATGAATTAGGACACTGTTTTGGATTAAGACATACTGATTGGGATACTCGTCAATCCTGCGGACAAACCGGAGAACCCGTAAATCCGAATGGAGCAATTTATATTCCTGGTACCCCAGGAGCTAGTCAGGATCCAGGCTCAATCATGAATGCTTGTTTCCCATTTAATGGAGGTGAGTTCGGTGAATTTGATATAGTAGCCTTAGAATTCCTTTATTAACGGTTTAAGAATGCTTTTAAAGAGCTCTTTTAGTTACGTATAACCTCCAACCAAAAATTAGCATTTGTAATTTGCTGGCTTTACTAAGGTCTAAACGTTTTTTGGTAAAGCTGGGAAGTAGTAGTTTGTTTAGTTTTGCGATAAAGATAAAAAGCTGTTTTTCCATATATCTAAAATAAAAAAACTCATCGAATTATGATGAGTTTTTGGTTACTTGTTTATGTATGGTACAGTATGTTTATTTTTTTAAAATAACTTCTACAACACCATTTTTTGCTCCTTTACCATATTTCTCTATTGCCTTTTCTGCCTTATAAACATTTACTGATTCGATTTGTTTGTGTTTAATTTCTTCAAATTCCTTACGACTAATTTCTTTTCCGTCAACAAATATTAATGGTTTTGTATCGACTTCACCGATACTCATATTATTTTTGTCAATATTTAGATTAAAACCTGTGCCTTTTTTTTCGAGTTTTTTTGTGGTAATATTGATGACACCATCTTTTGCTTTTTTTCCGTATTTCTTAACACTAGCTTTACCTTTGGAGATATCAATACTTTGAATTTCCTCGGATTTTAGTTTTTTTACTTCTTTTTTGCTGGCTTTTTTTCCATCAATAAAAAATAAAGGATCTTTTCTCGAATTACCATCAAAATCAAAAATTGTTTTGTGATCATCTGAATTGATGAATATATGATCTTCATCATCATGGTGATCACTTCTTATAATAAACTTGTTTTTATCACCTTTTTTTCTGATTACTTTTCTTTTATGCTTTTTGTCACCTTCTACAATAAAAAGACTTTCTCCTTCATCACCTGAATTGATTTCTATTACGTGACCGTCGCTATGTTTATTGTGTTTGTTTTTACTAATCCTAATATTTTTATGACCACTGCTAGATTGTCCTATATTAATCTTATCGCTTTTACTGTCATAAGACAAAACAAACGGAGTTATTGGAGTGTCGTTAGCAATAGAGAAATTAGCATTACTCTTTTTGGATGATACTTTAACGCTGATGCTGGTAATTTCATTCTTGCTATTTCTGTTGAGATCACTAAATGTTACTGTTACATCATATTCATTTTTAAAAATCCTTTTAACTTTTTCTAAATGATCTTTTGTAGCGCTTTTGTTTATAATGAATTCGATTGCATTTTTTTTGACTTTGGTGTTTTTTGACTTTGTCAAAGGTTTTTCTTCTATTGGAGAGGTGATTTTTACGGTGGACTTACTAACAGCAAGATTATGAGCCATTACATTTTGATGCTGTATTATATTGGGATGCTCTTTTTTAGAAGGAAGCAAATGTTCACTAATTTTAGTATCATCTTCCTTTTTAGTAGGAAATTTAATTTTTTCGGAAATAATATCGGCATCATTGCGCAAATCTTCCATCACAGAAGTAACTTGATCTGGAGTTTTATTTTGAATATAATGTATCTCTGTTTTAGTATTAAAACTCCATAAAAACAAACATAATAGAGGCAATATAATTGTTGCTTTCCAGAGATTCTGTTGATTTGATTTTTTCTTGTTTAACATAACGATTCGTTTTTTGATTAATGATTGATAAAAATTATTCGTGATTGATGAGTAATTACTTGATGATACTTTAACTAAAGTTAATTGGTACTCTTTTTTTGAAGTAAGATCGCGGGTTGCTTCTTGATCAGCAATGAATTCTAGGTTTTGTTGTAAACTTTTTTTGTAAAGCCATATAAATGGGTTAATCCATTGAAATATTGCAAAAATGTTGGTTATTAATATGTCTACTGTGTGGTATTGTTTTGCGTGTATTTTTTCATGCTTCAAAATCATTTCTAATTCCTTAACATCATGGAGTATTGGGTTAAATATGATGTATTTGAAGAAAGAAAATGGAGCAATATCTTCTGTTGTTTTTAAAAAAGAAAACCCTTCATTTTTTCTATTCTGGCTCCTTTTAAAGATTTTTAATAGGGATATTAGTTGAAGAACAAAACGTCCCAATAGAATCAGTACGAAAGTGATATATATATTAAAGACAATTAACAACCAATGTATTGGTTCGGGTTGGTTTTCTATAATGTCTGAGTGTGAAGAGTTGTATTCTATTGTTTGGAAAATGGGTTGTTCTATAAGTTCTATTGTAGTAAACTCCAAAAATGGAAGCAATAATGAGCTTAGTATTCCTGTAAGTAAGAAATGCCTGTTAACTTTAAAAAATGTGTCTTTTATTAAAAGAAAGAAATAAACAAGGTAGAATAAAGATAATATAACACTTGACTTAAGTAAGTAGATTAAAAAAGCTTCCATAGTGTTATTTTTTTTGTTCGATTACATCTAAAATTTCTCGTAATTCTTTTGCTGTAATTTTTTCTTCTTTGGCGAAAAATGAGACCATGTTTTTATAAGAATTATTAAAATATTGTGTCATCGCTTTGCTTACAAAATTATTTCGATACGCTTCTTTAGTAATGATAGGATAGTACTGATGGGTTTTTCCATATGCCTTGTGTCCTATATAACCTTTGTCTTCTAAATTTCTGATGATCGTAGATACAGTATTGTAATGTGCCGTGTTATTTAGTTCGGCCTGTACTTCTTTTGCAAATGCTTTTTCTAGTTTCCATAAAACTTGCATGATTTCTTCTTCCTTATTAGTCAATTTTTCCATTTACAGATTTTTAAGTAGTTTCAAATATATAACTATAAAAATAGTTATACAACTGTTTTTGTAGTTATTTAACTATTTTTTTAGTTTTTTGGTTATGAAACCATATAAAATGAAATCAAAAAATGCTAGTTACATCCGTGACATATGGTATTCTTATTTTATATTCGCAAACAAATAAATAGCATATGATACAGAGCATAGTTTTTGTAATAATCGGGTTTGTACTCTTAGTAGTTGGAGGAGAGTATTTAGTGCGTTCTTCAGTAGCCTTATCTTTTAGATTAAAGCTATCAAAAATGGTTATTGGTCTTACCGTTGTGTCATTTGCTACCTCTGCACCAGAGTTATTGGTGAGTTTACAGGCAGCTTTAGGTGGGTCTGCAGATCTTTCTCTTAGTAATATTATAGGTTCTAATGTAGCGAATATCGGATTGGTTTTAGGGATAACGGCGCTTATTGGGCCTTTAGCTATAGACAAGGATTTTTATAAATTTAATTGGCCTGTAATGATGCTACTATCTTTGGCATTGTATTTCTTTTTGGATAACGATGGTGTATTAACCAGAACCGAAGGTGGTGCGCTATTAATTTCTTTGTTTATTTATATGTTCTTATTAATTAAACGAGCAAGAAGACATGCTGATAAAATGATCGAAGAAGTAGATGACGCGTTAGAAAAGGTTTCTAATTTTAAGATGATTCTTTGGTTATTGATAGGAGGGGTGGCACTGTATTTCGGTTCAGAATTGTTGGTAGAAGGAGCAAAGGACATAGCAACTAGAATGGGAGTAAGTGAAGCTGTAATTGGACTTACTATGGTTGCAATAGGAACTAGTGTTCCAGAATTAGCAGCCTCCGTAATTGCTGCATTAAAACAAGAAAAAGCAATTTCTTTGGGTAATCTTATCGGTTCTAATATTTTTAATATAGCATCTGTTCTTGGTGTTACTTCGTTGATTCAACCAATAGCGGTTACCGATCCAAGATTAATGAATATCGATATCTTTTGGATGCTTGGATTTGCATTGATTCTATTACCTCTAGCTTTTATTCCAAAAAAAATGATTTTAGGTAGACTAAAGGGGTTTTTGATTTTTGCTGGATATTGTGTGTTTATAGCTTTAGTATTTATAAAGTAAATCTTTTCATTACTAATAAAGGAGGTAACAATTTTTCGTTAATATTTTGTAGCTGTCTAAAAGAATTTCTTGATTAAATACACACCCGATAAGAGTCAAGTTTTAGATGTGTTAGATAGTTGTTTGTTAAAACTAAAATTGTCTATATAAGAAAGCTAAAGAGGTCTTCTGGCGCTGAAGTAGTGATCAATAGTAAAACAAATTCTAGTATTGTATGAGAATGAGTATTGAAGAATTAAAAATAAAAAAGTCTCTTGAAAATATCAAGAGACTTTTTTTGCGTTTAACAAGTTTTAGTTAGTTACTTGCTAAGAATCATTATGCAGTAACTGCTGAAACATCTGCAGTTTTTACAGTTTTTACGATTCTAGCTGCAATTTTATAAGGATCACCATTAGATGCAGGACGACGATCTTCTAACCATCCTTTCCATCCGTTTTCTACAGTGATAATTGGTATTCTTATAGAAGCACCTCTATCTGATACTCCATAAGAGAATTCATTAATAGATTGTGTTTCGTGTTCTCCTGTTAATCGTTGGTCATTAAATTCACCATAAACAGCGATATGTTCTTTAGTAACAGGTCTGAATGCTTCACAAATAGTTTCGTAAACTTCTTTAGATCCGCAAGTTCTTAATATTTCGTTAGAGAAATTCGCGTGCATACCAGAACCATTCCAGTCACCTTTTACTGGCTTAGGGTGATATTCAATATAGTATCCATATTTTTCAGTAAGTCTATCTAGTAAATATCTAGCAACCCATATTTCATCACCTGCTTTTTTAGCACCTTTAGAAAATAATTGGAATTCCCATTGACCACTTGCAACTTCCTGATTGATTCCTTCGAAGTTAAGTCCAGCATCGATACATAGATCTGCGTGTTCTTCTACGAAATCTCTACCATGAGTGTTTCTTCCACCAACAGAACAGTAATACATCCCTTGTGGTCCAGGATAACCACCAACAGGGAAACCTAAAGGTAGTTGTGTATTTCTATCCATAATAAAGTATTCTTGCTCGAAACCAAACCAGAAATCACCATCATCGTCTATTGTTGCTCTTGCATTAGATTCGTGCGGAGTTCCATCAGCATTTAGAACTTCTGTCATTACTAAGTACCCATTTCTTCTTGTCGGATCAGGATAAATAGCTACTGGTTTTAATAAACAATCAGAAGAACCTCCTTCTGCTTGTCTTGTAGAACTACCGTCAAAAGACCATACAGGACAATCTTCAAGCTTTCCACTAAAATCATCCTCAACTTTTGTTTTACTTCTTAGATTAGCAGTTGGCTTATAACCATCTAACCAAATGTATTCTAATTTAGCTTTACTCATAATTAATACTTTATAAATTGAACTCTTAAAGGTTTCAAAATTAGTTTTAATTTATGATAACGGAAAAAAAATAGGGGGTCAAATGTGTTTTTTTTATTAATTTTTATCAACACCCTACTTTTTTGCAGGGTATTTTGGTTTTATTCTAATTTTTAAAGAACATTTTTTTAATATCAACAATAAAAACTTCTTTTATATTTGCCAAAAACTTACTCAATTATGTCAACACTTAGATTCCAAGCATTAAAAGAAACCTTAAATCGTAGTTCTGTGATAGTTACAGAGACCGAACGTCGATCTGTATTGTTTGGCGAAAATGTATTTAATCAAGCTACCATGCTTCAGTATTTGACTAAAGACGCATACAACAGTGTAATGGATGCGATTGATCACGGTGCTAAGATTGATCGAAGGATCGCTGATCAAATTGCGTCGTCTATGAAGGAATGGTCATTGTCTAAGGGAGTTACACATTATACACATTGGTTTCAGCCACTTACTGGTGCTACTGCAGAAAAACACGATGCTTTTTTCGAAACGATAGGTAATGGGCAAGGTATAGAAAAGTTTGGTGGAGGGCAACTAGTGCAGCAGGAACCAGATGCTTCTTCTTTTCCTCACGGTGGTATTCGAAATACATTTGAAGCCAGAGGTTATACTGCTTGGGATCCTACTTCTCCCGCATTTATTTATGGAACAACTTTGTGTATACCTACGGTTTTTGTGGCATATACTGGTGAGGCACTAGACTATAAAACGCCATTACTCAGAGCATTGCAAGCCGTGGATACTGCTGCAACAGCAATTGCTAAGTATTTTGATAAAAACGTGAAAAAAGTAAATGCTTCACTTGGTTGGGAACAAGAGTATTTTTTGATTGATAGAGCGCTTGTAGAATCTCGACCAGATCTTGTAATGACAGGAAGAACTTTGCTAGGGCATTCTTCAGCAAAAGGTCAGCAGCTGGATGATCATTATTTTGGGAGTATTCCAAATAGAGCTTTGGCTTTTATGATGGATTTAGAGGTAGAGTGTATGTTGCTGGGAATTCCTGTAAAAACTCGTCATAATGAAGTGGCTCCGAATCAATTTGAGTTAGCTCCGATTTATGAGGAAACAAACTTAGCAGTGGATCATAATTCCTTATTAATGGATATCATGGAAAAGGTGGCATCCAGACATAATCTAAAAGTTTTGTTACATGAAAAACCATTTGCAGGAGTAAATGGATCTGGTAAGCATAATAATTGGTCGTTAAGTACCAATACAGGTGTAAATTTATTGGGACCGGGTAAAACACCGATGAGTAATCTCCAGTTTTTAACCTTTTTTATTAATACAATTAAAGCGATTAATGAGCACGAAGAGTTAATGAGAGCTGGAATTGCTTCTGCAAGTAATGATCATCGTCTTGGAGCTAATGAAGCGCCTCCGGCTATTATGTCTGTGTTTATTGGAGAACAACTTACGTCGGTCCTCAAAGAATTAGAAGGAGTAACGGATGGTAAATTATCTCCAAAAGAAAAAACGGATCTAAAACTTAATGTGGTAGGTAAAATTCCTGAGATTTTATTAGATAATACAGATCGTAATAGAACATCTCCTTTTGCTTTTACAGGAAATAAGTTCGAATTTAGAGCTGTTGGCTCTAAGGCCAATTGTGCGAATCCAATGACGATCTTAAATACTATAGTGGCAAAACAGCTTGTGGAATTTAAAAAAGAAGTTGACAAGCTAATTGATAAGAAAAATTTAAAGAAAGACGAGGCTATTTTTAATGTATTAAGAGAGTATATTAAGAAATCTAAGGATATTCTGTTTGAGGGTAATGGGTATGGAGAAGAATGGGAGAAGGAAGCAAAAAAACGTGGTTTAAGTAATAATAAGACAACACCAGAGGCATTAAAAGCAAAGATTTCTAAAAAGACATTAGATCTTTTTGAAGAAATGGGAGTAATGAACAAGATTGAAGCCGAAGCCCGTTATGAAATAGAAATTGAAGAATATGTAATGCGTATTCAAATAGAAGGCCGAGTATTAGGAGATATTGCCAGGAATCATATTATACCAACTGCTATTAAGTACCAGAATATGCTGATTAGTAATGTTTCAGGATTGAAAAATCTATATGAAAAGGATTTTAAGAAATATGCAAAAGAACAAATGGAGATTATTGAAGAGATTTCTGAACATATAGGTAAAATAAATACGAAAGTGAATGAAATGACGGCAGAACGCAGAAAGGCTAATAAATTAGAAGCTGCTGAAAAAAAAGCTGCTGATTATTGTAATAAGGTGAAACCTTTGTTTGATGAAATTAGATATAGTTGTGATAAATTAGAGCTATTGATCGATGATGAATTATGGCCTTTGACTAAATATAGAGAGCTTCTTTTTACAAGATAGGTAAGAATTAACTGACTAATGATGTTTTTTGTTTTATTATTAACAAAAAATTAATATCTGTTAAACCCTTGACAAATCCATAGGAAGTTGCTGATTTTATGGGTTTTCCGTAATGCATTTTGTCGAATTCTTACAGAATTTCCAAAAATACCCTTAATGTTTTCCTAAATTTGCAGTGTTAGCAATGATCTATAGGTTTTTGCTTGATAAATCCCCCAGATTTTTTTAGAAAAAGAGCGTTAGGTGTAATTACCTACGACTCCTTTGTACACCCCAAAATGTTTAATACTTAAATTGAATTATTAATCAAATTTAATATATTTTACGTATGAAAAAAGTAATTTTTAGTCTAGCAACTTTATTAAGCGCGTCAGTGATGGTTGCACAGTCGAACGTTAGTAGTGTTGATCAATCTGGTGATATGAATGGAGCCAATATTACACAGGTAGGTTTAGCAAATACTAATACAACTACTCAATTAGGAGGAGGGAATAGTGCAGAAGCTATACAAGGTAGTGAAGCATTTACTTCTAGAAATGGAATAGTTACGCAAACGCAAACAGGTGATAAAAACACTGCATTTGCACAGCACGAAGAAGATAGAAACGAAGTTTTTCAAGAGCAAATAGGAAATGGGAATTCTGCTTCTGCTACTCAAAACTTATTAAACTTCGGAGGAGATAATCTAGCCGTGCAGGTACAAGAAGGTAACGGTAATACAGCCACTATCTCGCAAGAGGGAGCAGGTTTCTTCGGAGATGGGTCTTTAAACCAAGCGGGTCAAGGTCAGTTCGGAGATGCTAATACAGCTACTACGTCTCAAGGAGGTGAAGAAAATTTCAGTATAATCATTCAGGACGGTTCTTTCAATACTGCGTCAATGGCTCAGGTTGGAGATGTCAACTTTGCGGACCAAGCACAAACAGGAGAAGCTAATCTTGGTACTGGTGAGCAATGGGGAACAAACAATACACTAATTCAGGTACAAACTGGTGGTGGTAATGTTGCGACTTCTCTTCAAGGAAGTAGTTTGTTTGATTCTAGAGGAGGAATAGTAGATCAGTTACAATCAGGTGACGAGAATGAAGCGTATGCTCAACATGAAGAAGATGCTAACGTTATTGTTCAAACTCAACTTGGTGATGGTAACTCTGTTTCTGCAACTCAGAATTTAGCTTTCTTTGGTGGAGAAAACGTTGCTGATCAGTTTCAGTTAGGTAATGGAAACGTTGCGACTGCATCTCAGGAAGGTGATTTTGGTATTTTCGGAGAAGGAAACTTAGTACTTCAAGGACAAATAGGAGATGAAAATATTGCAGAATCTTTCCAAAATGGAGCTAGTAATGTGAGTGATATATTCCAAGTAGGTGATTCTAACTTCGCAAGAGATACTCAGTTTGGTGAAGGTAATACTACTTTTGTTACTCAAACAGGAGAGTCTCATAGCAGTATCATTCTTCAAAGTGGAACAGGAAACGCTGCTGTGGTAACACAGAGTGGTTCTGGAGGAGAGCTTTAAGAAATAATTTTAATATATTTGAGAGAGTTGCACTATCTTTAAGGTAGTGTAACTCTTTTACTACTTTTAATACCTTTATCAATGAAAAAATATATCACACTTTGCTTTGTTGCTTGTAGTTTATTGTTTTTTGGAAATGTGTATGCCCAAAACACAGAAAATCAAGAGGAATCATTGGTAGAAAGTCAGGAGCGATTTATTACATTAAATCAATTGCAGAATAATACAGCGGTTCAAGTGGCTAGGGAGAATATGGCTGGAAATAGTACAGTGTTTATTCAACAGATTGGGGCAGGTAACCAGATATTTTCTAGTATTACAGCACAATCATCGGATATTCGTTTAAGTCAGAATGGAGAACAAAATCTGATTGATATAAATGAAACATCCAGAGAAATAGAAAAGTTTATTACTCAAAATGGTAATAATAATACAGTTACTGATTTTTCTTTTAATTCTGATATCTCAACGAGTTTAGAGATTCTTCAGGAAGGAGATAATCTTTCTTTTGAGAAATTCGGGAGTAATGAGTTATCCAAGAACCTAAAGTTTAAAATGACCGGAAACGATCGTACAATTATTGTTAGAAGTTTCTAATAAAGTTTACTACTTGCTTTATGAATTTTAAACTGATCATATTATTTCTTTTAGTGTTTCAATTTTCAAATGGTCAGTTTACAAATACACAGGTTATTGCTAAAATTAAAACCGAGAGAATTGATGATATAGTTTCTGTTAGTGCAGAAGCTGTAAATTCTACGGAGGTTTATAAAAGTTTAAAATATACATTTTCAATTTTCAGAACTGATTCGAATAATAAGGTTACAAAAAACGATCAAGAAGGTAGATTTACATTAGAAGCTAACGAACAGAAAAACCTCGCTACAACATCTATTGGAATCGATGAAAGTGATAAGATTGTAATCCTTTTATTGGTTTATGAAGAAGAAACGATTGTAGGTAAAGATCGTATCGCTTTTAATGAAGAAGCTAATAAAAAGAAAAAAGAAGAAGAATCTACTGAAGATGATGGTATAGAATTAAAGGGTATTGTTATCGAAGAAACCAAGACAAAACCGGGAAAGGATTTTTATGAATTCTTTTATAACTCATATACATTAAACAGAATAAATGGTTCTAAAATAGTAGGAGTTTATGAAAAACTTAGTTTTGGTAGAAGTACTATTATTCAGGTTAAAATAGAAGATAAAGTCATTCACGAATTTCTGGGGAAACCAGATATAGAGTATCTAGAGCAAATGTCTAAAGTTGCAATACGTAGAGTGTATAAATATTTTAAAGATCTAAAGAAACAAAAGAGAGATATTTTTCAGTATTAATTACTTATTCTAAAAAATAATGAAGTCAATCATAATAACTATTATACTTATTTTCTCAGCGTATCAATATAGCTTTGGGCAGGATTTAGTGTATAGACCAAAAAACCCTGCTTTTGGAGGTGATACATTTAATTATCAATGGTTATTAAATTCAGCAGAAGCTCAGAATACATTTACAGAAGATAATGACCAAAATGCAGATAATAGATCGGAACTGGAACGATTTACAGAAAGCCTTAATAATCAGTTGTTAAGTCAAATATCCAGAACTTTATTTAACGAACAATTCGGACAAGAAGGTCTTACAGAAGGAACCTTTAGTTTTGGAACATTGTTTATAGAGATTTTTCCATCTGGAGAAGGTTTGGTGATCAATATTTTAGATACCAATACAGGAGATCAATCTCAAGTAATAATTCCTAATTAATTTTTAATGCGTCATAAGTTTTATCAAGTAATTCTAGTAATTTCTTGTTTGATATTGCTATCTGGATGTGGTACCTATTTTAATCAACCCATCACAATAGAGCAAGCACGAATCGGTGAAGACACACGATTTACCAAAGCTTTAAGAGATTTTCCTCTCCCAATTGAACCAGTAGTAGTTGGTGTTTATAAATTTAGAGATCAAACGGGTCAGTATAAGCCCACAGAGGCTGGTAGTACCTTTAGTACTGCAGTTACTCAAGGAGCAACCACTATTTTGGTTAAAGCTTTAGAGGATTCTAAATGGTTTGTGCCGATTGAAAGAGAAAATCTAAGTAATCTTTTGAACGAACGAAATATTATACGTTCAACTAGAAAAGAATATAGAAAAAATAAAAACTCAAATGAGCCTCAATTACCTCCGTTATTGTATGCAGGAATTATTCTAGAAGGAGGAATTGTGTCATACGACTCTAATATTATAACAGGAGGACTTGGAGCAAGATATTTTGGGATTGGTGGTTCCACTCAATATCGACAAGATAGGATAACGGTTTATTTAAGAGCTGTATCTACATCAAGCGGTAAGATCTTGAAAACAGTATATGTTTCTAAAACTATATTATCACAAGCGCTAGATGCAAGCTTCTTTAGGTATGTAAAATTTAGTAGGTTGTTAGAAGCTGAAACTGGTTTTACAAAAAATGAACCAGGACAAATTGCAGTTTCTGAAGCTATTGAAAAAGCTGTAGAAGCTCTAATAATAGAAGGGATAGAAGATAAACTATGGAATTCTAAAGCTGAACCGGAAGCAATAAATACATTAGTGGCTGATTATAACGCAGAGAAAAATGAGGCTCAAAATACGGGACTTTATGAGCGTTATTTTAAAGAAAGACGTGGTGAAAAAGCAGTTTTTGCTAATGGAGGGTTAGCATTGATGAGCGGGGACTATAATAATGCAGATTTATCATATTCTGCCAGAATAGGAGGGAAGTGGTATTTCAATCCATATTTAAATGCTAATGCAAGTCTTAGTAAATTTCAGTTGAGAAATGAAGGTGCTTTTTCGGAAGGATTTAATGCTATAGATGTAAACGCAGAATTAACACTATTACCTTTCGAAAAATTAACTCCTTTCTTTTTTGGAGGAATGGGAACTGTAAATAGTGATGATTTTGACAGAACTTTTTTTAAGTTTCAGTATGGAGGAGGTATTGAATACTTGGTTTCTGATCATATTGGTGTCTCTTTAAATGCAACACATAACCTTGTTCTGGGAGATAAACTAGATAATGTTACACAAGGAAAAAGAGACGATCAGTATTTTAATTTCTCTTTCGGCTTAAACTGGTATTTCAAGAATCCTTTAAAAATGGATAAAGAGCTTCGTAAACAAAAACGGAGAGAGCAAAAAGAACTCAGAAAGCTTAAAAAAAGAAATCGAAAAGTAATTGAAAATGGTGATGCTCCAAAAGGATAAAACCCTGATGAAAATGATAAAATATATTATAAAAATAATAACGGTATTTACAATATTCACCATGGCCTCCTGTAGTGAAGATACTATAGATTTAGAAGGTTTAGGTGCTGTAAGGGGTAGTGTAGTTGCTATAGGAACAAATGAACCTTTAGAGAATGTGAAGATATCTACAAATCCCTCGACCAGTACAGTTTTTACGGATGCAAACGGAGAATACCTTATAGAAAATATACCTTCAGGAGATTATTCGTTGTCAGCGCAAAAAGAGGGGTTGTTAGCACAATTCGAAGGGATCACTGTAATCGCCGATAGAGAGTTAGAAATAGTTTTCGAAATGGATATAGAAACAGCTGGTAATAGACCTCCTGATGCAGCTATCTTGGATACTCCAGCGGATAATTCAATAGATCAACCATTAGAGGTCGATCTGGTTTGGACCGGTACAGATCCTGATGATGATGATACGCTTACTTATACAATAATATTGCGTAATGACGAGAATTCTGAAGTTGCTATTTTTGAAAATATCACAGATACTACTTATACCTTGACTAATCTTTCGTATAAAGTTAAGTATTTCTGGCAGGTGACTAGTAGTGATGGAATAAATGACCCTGTTAACAGTAGTATTTTTGCTTTCGAAACGATGAGTCCTCCAAATAACCGAATTGTATATACAAGATCTGTTAATGGAAATAGTGTTATTTTTTCAGCAAATGAACAAGGAGGAACTGAAATTCAGCTTACTTCTGAAACTAAAAATAGTTTCAGACCAAGACGGCACGTGGGAACTGGTAAAATTGCTTTTTTGCAATCGGTTGGTTCGCAAACACATTTGTTTATAATGAATGAAGATGGTTCTCAGATGAGACAAGTTACTTCTCAAGTTTCAGTTGCAGGATTCAACTTAGGAGAGATTGATTTTTCATGGTCTGATAATGGTTCGAAATTATTATTTCCTAATCAGGATAAACTATATAGTATTAATGCAGACGGAAGTGGTTTAGCTCTAATATATCAAACTGCAAATGGAAACTTGATTTCGGAAGTTGATCAGAACGACAACAATAATATTATAGTGCTTAAAACAAATAATCTTGACGGCTATGAAGTAGAGATTTTTACGATCAATACTTCCGGTACCTTATTAGAAATGGTATTATCGGGAGCGACTGGAGCAGCTGGAAGTGTGAATCTTTCTATAGATGGTACTAAGCTATTATATTCCCAGGATGTTTCTGGTTTTGAGAGTAGTGATTACAGGCAATTAGATTCTCATTTGTTTATTTATGATTTTGATGATAGCTCTATAATAGATATTTCTATAGAAAAACCACCAGGAACAAATGATTTGGATGCACGTTTTTCTCCAAATGAAGCCTCTGTGATTTTTGTGAATACTTCTAATGACGGAATATCACAAAAAAATATACAAATGATGTCAGTTGTAGAAATTGCTAATAGAGCTGATTTGATTACTGATGCTTCTATGGTGGATTGGGAATAATCTGATATATGATATGTGAAGAACGATTTTGGATTTACTTATTAAGAATTCATAATTCGTAATTAATTCGATTATCTTTGCGCTTTATTATCCGCATAATATTATAATAATGAGTCAAGAAGTAAGTAAACGCTACGCTCAGCGTGGGGTTTCGGCATCAAAAGAAGATGTTCATAGTGCTATCAAGAATATAGATAAAGGTCTTTTTCCAAAGGCATTTTGTAAAATAGTCCCAGATCATCTTACAGGTGATGAAGATTATTGTTTGATTATGCATGCAGATGGTGCTGGTACTAAATCTTCTCTGGCATATATGTATTGGAAAGAAACAGGAGATGTTTCTGTGTGGAAAGGTATTGCTCAGGATGCATTAATAATGAATATAGATGACTTATTATGTATTGGAGCAACTGATAATATAATGCTTTCATCTACCATAGGTAGAAACAAAAATCTAATTCCTGGAGAAGTAATTTCTGCCATTATTAATGGAACCGAAGAATTACTAGAAGAGTTAAAAAGTTTTGGAGTTACGATTCATTCTACAGGAGGCGAGACTGCAGATGTGGGGGATTTAGTAAGAACAATTATCGTCGATTCTACAGTAACGGCGCGTATGAAACGTAGCGATGTTATTGATAATGCGAATATAAAAGAAGGAGATGTAATTGTTGGCTTAGCTTCTTTTGGTCAGGCAACATATGAAAAAGAATATAATGGCGGTATGGGAAGTAATGGTCTTACCTCTGCTCGTCACGATGTGTTTCATAAAGTTCTGGCAGAGAAATACCCAGAAAGTTTTGATGCTGCCGTACCTTCTGATCTTGTCTATTCCGGAAAAACCAATCTTACAGACGAGGTGAAGAACGCTCCAATTGATGCAGGAAAATTGGTATTGTCACCAACAAGAACCTATGCGCCAATAATAAAAAAGATCTTATCTAAGTTTGATAGCGAAACTATTCACGGAATGGTTCATTGTAGTGGAGGAGCGCAAACTAAGATTTTACATTTTGTAGATAACTTGCATATCATTAAAGATAATTTATTCGAGGTTCCTCCTTTATTTCAATTGATACAAGAAAACTCAGGTACGGATTGGAAAGAAATGTATCAAGTTTTTAATATGGGGCATAGAATGGAGCTATATGTCTCTCCAGAGATTGCAGATGGGATTATTTCGATTTCTAAAAGTTTTGATGTAGATGCTAAAATTGTTGGTCGTGTAGAAAGTGCAGATAAAAAGAAACTTACGATCAATAGTGAATTTGGGACATATACGTATAATTAGAAATTTGTTTTTTCATTATATTTTTTTCTAAGTAAGTCAAGCTTAGGGTGTATATATCGCTTACAAAATGGTTTCTCAGGATTTTTTTTGTAATAATCTAAAAGCTCGGGTCTTGACAGTTTGAATTTATCTAATTTCAAAACCTGCGTAATTACTTTGTTTTCAAAGTCTTCATTTAGTTCATTTATAAAAGTTTCGATAACAAGTTTTTGGTTCTCATGAGCATAGTAGACAGCGCTACGATATTTTTCTCTAAAACTATGATCAGAAGTACTTTTGTGAGTATGTAAATGAATCTTAATCAAGTCTTTTAACTTAATGATGTTGGGATTATAAGATACAAGTACAGCTTCAGAAAAAGAATTATTTTTTTCAGTGCTAGAAATATAACCTTGTTTTACCAAAGTCACCCCTTTTAAAGATTGGAAAACTGCCTCTGTGCACCAGTGACACCCTCCACCTAAACCAATTTGTGAATTATTCATTATATATAAAAGTCGCAAATTATTATAAATCCTTATGTTTTATTTCGAAAACCTGAAAAATAATTTTTGATAATTTTTCGGACTCTCGATCTATATAATTAACGTGAGTTCGATATAAGGAAGCCTCGTCAGTTTGAGTGTCCGCCTGGGGCGGATGTATCGAAAACAAGAGGTTTTCGTCATAAAGCCTAATTTCGATACCCTCCACAGGCGGGCAAGCTAATTTTTCTCCATTTCATAATGAAAAACCATTCAATTTGACTGCTTTATATAGGTTTAAGTTATAACGAATTCGTGTTAATTATTAATTGATAAGGATGTGTTTATGATCCTAGTTCATCATTAAATTTAACCGTTTTGGTTTCTGTATCTTCTTCTTTTGTTTCTGTAAGTTCTATAGCGTTATCATCGTTAAATTTTCCTTCTTTTTTCTGAAAGAAAATCGGAACCGGAATCATAGCAACCATAACAATAAACATAAGTAAGACGATACGTCTTAGTATTTTTTTAAATCTTTTCATTTTTGGTAATAGTATAAGCTACTATCTGTTATGATAGCAGTGTTTAGACGTTTTTAAAATTGGCTAAAAAGCCAAGAATGAGGTGTTATACTAAATGAAAAGAATCTTCTTCAGCAATGTAGTTGTTACTTCTAATAAGAAATACTTTATGTATTATTGTTAAAGAGATAGTACTATTAAACTCTTTCGTCTTAACCAAAGATATCGTAGTGTGATGTTTTGATAGTTGTTTAAGGTAAGTGTGATAAAGGTTGAAATATTCATTAACCTTTATAGCATTTGCATATGATAATGTCTTGTCACAACTTTTTTCATTAGAAATTACTAATTCAATTGTGGTTTGATTAACAATTGGTGGAGTATAATTAGTATATCCTCCAATACCGAGAAAAAGTAGAAGCGTAATGAACCAGCTTGAAATCAGGTTATTATTATATGTGCGCTTATGATTTAACATTTAAGTTGTAAAAATACAATTTTTTGGGTTACATCATACCCCTAGAGAATATTAAAAGGCAATGTGACCTTTGAACAAAAAAGCGTACTTTTGTGAATTCCAAGCACAGGATAGATAGAATTATGATTGATAAATTAAATATTGTAAAGCAACGATTTGATGAGGTGACGGATCTTATTATCCAACCAGATGTTATTTCTGATAGAAAAAGATATGTGCAGCTCAATAAAGAATATAAAGATCTTAAGGCATTGATGGATGTAAGAGATCACTATATTGAGTTGACTAATAATAAGAAAGAAGCAGAAGAAATCATTGATGATGGCAGTGATGCGGAAATGGTCGAGATGGCTAAAATGCAGTTAGAAGAAGCCAAAGAAAAATTACCAGCTTTAGAAGAAAAAATAAGGTATATGTTAGTGCCTAAAGATCCAGAAGATGCTAAAAACTGTGTGGTAGAGATTCGTGCCGGAGCAGGTGGAGATGAAGCAAGTATTTTTGCGGGAGATTTATTTAGGATGTATACTAAATATTGCGAAGGTAAAGGCTGGAGTGTTAGTGTAGTTGATCTTAGCGAAGGAACTAGTGGTGGTTATAAAGAAATTATATTAGAAGTTAATGGGGAAGATGCTTACGGAACTATGAAATTCGAAGCTGGAGTACATCGTGTGCAACGTGTGCCTCAGACAGAAACACAAGGACGTGTTCATACAAGTGCTGCTACCGTAATGGTATTGCCAGAAGCTGAAGAGTTTGACGTAGAACTGGATATGGCAGAAGTTAGAATTGAAAGAACTACTTCCACAGGTCCTGGAGGACAATCGGTAAATACTACATATTCTGCAATTAAATTACATCATGAGCCAACAGGTATGATTGTGAGTTGTCAGGATCAGAAATCATCCCATAAAAACTTAGAAAAAGCTTTAAAGGTATTACGTTCTAGGTTATATGAGATAGAGTTGGCTAAAAAACAAGCAGCTGATTCAGAGAAACGAAAGAGTATGGTATCTTCTGGCGATAGATCTGCAAAAATTAGAACCTATAATTATCCTCAAGGACGTGTAACTGATCATCGTATCGGATTAACCTTATATGATCTTGGTAATATTATTAATGGAGATATTCAAAAAATTATAGACGAACTTCAGTTGGTGGAAAATACAGAGAAGTTAAAAGAGTCTAACGAAGTTTTTTAGGTGTAATATAAACCTACAAAAAACAGAGACCAGTAGCTTTAGTTACTGGTCTCTGTTTTTTTATTGTTAATAAATTTTACAGAATCAAAAGTTTTTTCGTTTTTAAAAATATTTTAAAAAAATCCTATTGCTGTAAAAAATAAATAAACTGTTTTTTTGTAAAGGATTGATTTATTATCTAAAGGTGCATGATTTAGGGTTTTTCTGTATTCTCTTTAGATTTTTTTGATGATAAACGGGAATAAATTAAAGGAGCCTACAGAAGTTTTATATCTGTTTAATAAAACTAAAAAAGAGGGTAAATTCTCAAATTTACCCTCTTTTTTTAACTCTTATTGAGTTTGTTATTTCAGTGTATATGATTTAGGATCTTCTGGAATTTTTTTAGCTCTAACTACAAAATATAAACCAACAAGGATAAATGGGATACTTAACCATTGACCGGTAGACAATGCATCTCCTAAAGCATCTTCAAAACCACCTTGACTCTTTTTAACATTTTCTACAATAAAACGAACAATAAATATCAGCATCAAATACATTCCGAAAAGAAAACCTCTGTTGTTTCTTTTGTCTGTTTTCCAATAAAATAGCCAAAGTATTAGAGATACAAAGATATATCCAAATGCTTCATAGAGTTGAGCAGGATGACGATATGGAATTGCTTCTAATAGGTTAGAGAACTGCGTATCATTGACTACAGCGGAATATGCTTCATTTACATTTTTGATTCCGGTTTCCCTAATTACTTCAGCTTTGCGCAAGCCATCTCTGATGAACTTTACTCCAAAAGCTGAATCACCAGATGGTTCTCCTATTATTTCCGAATTAAAAAAGTTTCCTAGTCGAACAAAAATTCCTCCAACTGCAGCAGGAATAGTAACTCTATCCATAATCCATAGTGGATGTTTCTTTAGAACGTTTTTAGAGTAGTAATACATCGCAATAATAAAAGCAATTGCTGCTCCGTGACTTGCTAACCCTCTAAATCCAATAAACTCAAACTCCGGATTGAATTTAAAAGGTAAAATGATTTCTAATAAATTATTTCTATAATAATCCCAGTCATAAAAAAAGACATGTCCTAATCTTGCACCTAATAAAGTACCTATTACTGCATAAATGAAGACAGAATCTAGTTTTTCCATAGAAATATTTTCTCGGATATATATTTTCTTCATTAAATACCAACCTAATGAGAATGCAACTACAAACATTAGACTGTAAAAACGAATGACAAAAAAGCCAAGATCGAATCCTTCAATGGGATTCCAAACTATTTTAGAGAATATCATGTGGAAATCTGTTTTTCAAGGGTAAATATAGGTATTTAATTAAATTCGAAATTACAAATAGAATAATAATGAGTTAAAGTGTTATTTGGATGAGTTAACTTTCTTTTTCTTCGTTAGTATTCGGAACAGGGTCATAACCACTACCTCCCCAAGGATGGCAGCTAAAAATTCGTTTTATGGCAAGTTTTCCTCCTTTGAGAAGTCCATGTTTTTGTAATGCTTCTACAGTATAGTGAGAACAAGTAGGTTGGTATCGACACGTAGCCGGAGTTAAAGGTGAAATTAAATTTTGGTATAATTTCACCAATCCTACAAACGGCATAATCAAAATCCTTTTTAATGTTAATTTTGAAGCCAAACTATGATATTAATTGAGAGTAAAGCTTGTGCCTTCACGTCCGTCTTTTAATTGAATCCCCATAGCAAGTAGCTCATCTCTGATCTTATCGCTAGTAGCAAAATCTTTATTAGCTCTGGCTTCTGCTCTTAACTGAATTAATAATTCAACAGTGCCGGAAAGCTTATCGCTAATATCCGAAGAAGCCTCGTTTATATTTACTAATCCCAAAACGTCAAAAACGAATTCATTCATAGTTTTTTGAATGAGCTTATAATCTACTTCAGAAATAGTAGCTTTGTCTTCTTTAACAGAATTGATGAATTTAACAGCTTCAAATAACTTTGCGATTAATATAGGA
Organism: Aquimarina sp. BL5; assembly: GCF_003443675.1. Classification (NCBI taxonomy): domain Bacteria; kingdom Pseudomonadati; phylum Bacteroidota; class Flavobacteriia; order Flavobacteriales; family Flavobacteriaceae; genus Aquimarina; species Aquimarina sp. BL5. The sequence goes on from NZ_CP031963.1 coordinate 4,911,629, forward strand.
CTGTTAAAATCGTCATTCATTGCTTCATAACATTCTTTAATCCAATTTTCAATATTAAATCCTTCTGTAGTTTTGCCAGCTTTTATATTTTCTAAAGTTGCTAGTGATTCCATTAATCTATAGAAGCCTTTTTCTGAGGCCTCTAGTGCATCATTAGAAAAATCCAGGATACTTCTGTAGTGTGCTTGTAGCATAAAGAATCTTGCAACCGTCGGAGCAAAAGCTTTATTTAATTTATCACTTTCTCCATTAAAAATTTCTGCCGGGGATAGGATATTACCTGTAGACTTAGACATTTTCTTACCATCCAGAGTAAGCATATTTGCATGCATCCAGTAATTAACTGGAGTCACACCACAAGCTGCTTCTCCTTGAGCAATTTCACATTCGTGATGCGGAAATTTAAGGTCCATTCCACCTCCATGAATATCAAATTTTTCACCTAAATATTTTGTACTCATTACAGTACATTCTAAATGCCATCCAGGAAACCCGTCACTCCAAGGTGAAGGCCAACGCATAATATGTTCTGGTTCTGCTTTTTTCCATAGCGCAAAATCCTGAGGATTTTTTTTATCACTTTGGGCAGTTAGTTCTCTAGTATTGGCAATCATATCCTCAAGATTACGACCGCTTAACTTTCCGTAATTATTAGTTTCGTTAAATTTCTTTACATCAAAATAAACAGAACCATTAGCTTCATACGCAAAACCATTATCGATAATAGTTTTGATAATTTCGATTTGCTCTACAATATGACCTGTTGCTGTGGGTTCTATGCTAGGAGGTATATTATTAAACTTAGCTAAGATGTTATGGAAATCTAACGTGTAACGTTGTACAATTTCCATAGGTTCTAGCTGTTCTAATCTCGCTTTTTTGGAAACCTTATCTTCTCCTTCATCAGCGTCATTTTCCAGATGACCAGCATCTGTTATATTTCGCACATAGCGAACTTTGTACCCTAAATGTTTAAGATACCTATAAATTAAATCAAAAGAAATAAACGTACGACAATTTCCTAAATGCACATTACTATAAACGGTTGGACCACAAACATACATTCCTATATTACCTTCTGTAATAGGAATGAACACTTCTTTTTGACTCGAAATAGAATTATAAATTTTTAGTTCCTGAGTTTTGTACAACGGAGCTACTGCCATAATTTTGGTAAATGCTATTGATTATTGATTAAAGATAAAATTAAAAAGTAGTATCTAGTTTGATATAGTCCAAAAATTCTCTTCGCACAGCTTCATCTTTGAATTTTCCGCCAAACTCACTGGTTACCGTACTACTTTCTATGTCCCGTATTCCTCTGGAATTTACACATAAATGTTTAGCGTCTATCACACAAGCAACATCTTTTGTGTTTAGAACTACCTGAAGGTCCTGTACGATTTGCATAGTTAAGCGCTCTTGTACCTGAGGACGTTTTGCATAATAATCTACAATACGATTCATTTTAGATAACCCCACAACAGTTCCATTAGAGATATAGGCTACATGGGCACGACCAACTATTGGTAAAAGATGGTGTTCGCAAGTAGAATAAACCGTTATATTTTTTTCTACTAACATTTCACCATACTTATAGTGATTGTCAAAAGTAGAAGCATCTGGCTTTCTTTCAGGATGCAGTCCTGAGAAAATTTCGTTTACAAACATTTTTGCAACTCTCTGAGGAGTACCTTTAAGACTATCGTCGCTAAGGTCTAATCCCAAAGTTTCCATAATATGTCTAACATCATCTTTAATCAAAGCGATCTTTTCCTTATCACTTAATTTAAATGCATCTTCTCTCAGAGGAGTAGTTGCGCTAGTAGCTACATGATTATCACCTAACGCTTCAATAGCTTCAAGGGCCTTGTCTATCTTCAAAAGTTTAAAATTTTATTATTACAAAATATAAAAGAATTACAAAAAAACACCTGAATACGATTTACGATGTAAAATGTGTTCTCTCTTTAAAATTGAAATAATATTTCACTAGGATATATAACCTCAACTCATTCTTTTTTTAATTCCCTACAATGTCTTCGTTGAAAATTACGATTAAATCCTTACAAAATATTGAATTCTCGTAAAATCAACGACAAACGGGCTGCAAAGATACGATTTTGTCTTTTTACTTAGTGAAAGCTATGTTAACAATTATAAATAATATGATTGCGATTGAAGCACTATATTTTAAAATTTGTAAATTTAATTCCTACATAAGAAAATGAACTAACCTACGTTATACTATATATGACAAAATTACTACCTCAAATCTTATTATTGTTTGTGCTGCTTTTTTTTGCTAGCACGCAATCTCACGCTCAAGGTCAGATAGGTTTTGATAGAGCCTGTACCACAGTAGAACCCTTTTGTTCAGATAGTTCTTTTGAGCTTACTTTTGATAATATTCCACTAGGAACCGAGCAAGTTTTGGGTGAAGTAGGCTGCCTGAATACTACTCCTAATCCGTTTTGGCGTTTTATCCTCATTGATCAACCAGGGGAATTAGTTTTTGAGACTCGTAATTGGATGGATACGGATGGAGATGGAAGGTTAGATCGTAATGAACGACAACTTGATGTCGATTTTATTGTTTGGGGACCGTTTCCTACTTCTTTTATTTTGGACTGTGAAGATCAATTGTCTAGGGGATGTGATCGTAATGGGGATGGAGAAAATATTCGTCCTGCGGAATGTGCGAATAATGTTGATGAACCTGATTTTTATATTAATGATGAGGATAATACTAATATCGTAGATTGTAGCTATGCTAGGATGTCAGAAGACAATTTTATTGAAACTTTTACAATACCTGATGCTCAAACAGGAGAGTTTTATATTATTTTAATTACCAATTTTGCAGATGAGCCCGGAGTCATTCAGTTAGAACAGATAAATCTTGGAGAAGATGGTGCTGGAACTACAGATTGCAGCGTGTTAGAACCAGGAATTCCTCAGGATAGAATTGCTGTGTGCGGTGCAAGCGAATTTCCGGTTATCGTTGAGGGAAGGTTTCCTCGAGTAGAAGGGCCGCCCGAAATCCCTGCTGCGGTAGCATTTGAGTGGTTTGTTTTAAATCCTGTAACTGGAAATTTTGATCCTACTGGTGTAGAAACACCTTTTTATCCAGTGCCAGATAGTGGGACATATCAATTGAGAGGGTATAGTGATGTAGTTGGAGGTAATGAGGTAGGTAGGGACGAAGTTGTGGTTCTTGATATCTCTGCTTCGGTCATAAGCGTAGGGTATAGTATAGAAGAAGAATCTTTTTCTGTAAGTTATACTTTAACTGCAGAAGTGCTGTCAACTCCAGAGGCGGAAGCTGGTGGATTTACTGATTTTGAATATCGATTAGATCGCGATGTTAATATGGATGGAAATTTTGTAGAATATAGGGATTTTCAGTCTTCACCAGTTTTCGAAGGTGTTCCTGCCGGTGATTATCGAATTGTTGCTAGATATGCTAATTGTCCGGATAGTGAGAGAACATCCGTAGATATAATGATACTAGGATATCCAAGATACTTTACTCCTAATGGTGATAGTTTTCATGATACTTGGAATTTAATTAATCCCGAGGATCAACCTATTCCCGCATTGGTTTATATATTCGATAGACATGGGAAATTATTAAAACAATTGAATCCAACTGGGCCTGGATGGGATGGAACTTATAATGGAAATTTAATGCCTTCCTCACAATATTGGTTTAGGGTAGAATTTAATGAACAAGCCAACCGTGATCTTGATAGAAGGAGAAAAGTTTTTGCAGGTAGTTTTTCTTTAATTCGATAATTTTTTAAAATAGAATTTGTTTTTTTGCCAACTGTTATAGTTTGATAATATATCTGTTTTGAGGTTTTGCTAAAAGGGAATTATCTTATTCTTCAATTGCAATGGTTTCAACTGAAAAAATCTAAAACGTAATTATTTTCAATTTTATAGTAGTATTTCTTAGGGTTTCTCTTTGTAAGATTGTTTTATATAGGAATGCTTTGAGTTTAAGAAATAATAACAGTTTTATCATTGATTTTAAAAGTTGGTAATGATTAAGAGAATACCTAAGTTAATATTGTTTTTGTGCCTTTTTATCTACACAAGTCTGAGTGTGGCACAAGGTTCGGTTTGTGCAGACGCAATTGGAGATAATGGTGCTGATCCATTTTGTAGTGCTACAGGTATTGTTTTTCCAAATTGTAATAGTGCTAATGCAGATTGTGTAGGGAGTTCCGAAGTTGGTCCTAATTACGGATGTTTGGATACTCAACCTTTTCCTGCCTGGTATTATTTGCAGATAGATGATACAGGTGCCTTAACTTTTCGTATTTCGCAAACTGCTAATGAAGATGGGACTGGTAATGAGTTAGATGTGGATTTTATATGTTATGGACCTTTTCCAGATCCTGTTTCTCCTTGTACGGCTCAGTTAACAGCGGCTAATACCGTGGATTGCAGTTATTTGCCAGATGCAGTTGAAACAATGAATATTCCTGGTGCTACCGCGGGAGAATTTTATTTGGTATTGATTACTAATTTTTCTCAATCCCCCGGTTTTATTAATTTCCAGCAGACTGGTGGAACAGGTTCTACTGATTGTTCCATATTAGAAGCTACCCTAGGACCAAATCAGGATATCTGTGGATCTGATCCTGTAGTTTTGGATGGAGAGTCAGATGGAGCTGTACGTTATGAATGGTCTGTGTTCAATGAAACAACAATGGTGTTTGATGTTATTTCGGGAGAAACGGCTCCAACATATACCGTAACCACAACAGGAAGATATCAGCTATTAATCGAGGATATTGATGGCAATACGGAAACGGATGAGATATTAATTACTTTTTATCCAGAACCAATAGTGGCTAATCCTCCAATGGATTTAATGTTGTGTGATGACGATGGAAATGGTTTTGATACTTTTGATCTTACTCAGAATTCACCTCTTATTATTGGGGGGCAAGATCCTTTAGAGTTTACAGTGACATATCATTTTACTCAAGAAGACGCTGAAAATTATAGAGGTGCTGCAGGTGATAATGTTATTGCCGATCCTGATAATTTTGTGAATACAGTTGCGGATCAAACAATATGGGCTAGAATTGGCGGAACGAATCAGATATGCTTCGAAGTGACGTCTTTTGTGTTGCGTGTATATCAGAATCCAGTAGCAAATGTGCCAATGGATATAGAGTTATGTGATAATGATCTTGATGGTAGCGATACTAATGGAGTTGTAGAATTTGATCTTTCTAATGCCATAACCGAAGTTTTTGGAACACAAAACACCACTGATTTTTCTGTTTCTCTTTATGAATCCCAGGTAGATGCTGATGCTGGAGTTTCAGGAACAGAATTGCCTAATACTTACACAAACATCTCGAATCCACAAACCATATATGTGAGGATAGAAAATGTGTCCGAGCAAAGTTGCTATGAGACGACAAGTTTTCGATTAATTGTAAATCCTCTTCCAGTGATATCTCCAGTGGTATCTTTATTGCAATGTGATGATGATACAGATGGTATTTCCTTATTTAATTTATCTGAGGCGAATATTTTGGTTTCTGGGAATTCTATAAACGAGACTTTTACATATTATTTAACAGAAATTGCTGCAATTAATGAGGATGTAACAAATCAAATTGTAGATTTTACGGTGTATCCTAATCCAACACCTATCAATAGTACGGTTTTCTCTAGGATAGAAACTAACAATGGTTGTTTTCGAACTGCCCAGATTGATTTGGTAGTTTCTGCCACGCAAATTCCTGCTGGTTTTAATCTTGTGTATAACGAATGCGATACTACTGATGTAGATGATGACGATGCTAACGGAATCGCAACTTTTGATTTTAGTAGCGCAACAAGTCAAGTGGAGGCATTGTACCCACCTGGTCAAAGTTTAGTCGTTACCTATTATGAGAATTTAGCGGATGCATTGGCAGAAGAGAATGAGATTGTTGATCCTTCAAACCATAGAAATGATGTATCTCCTTTTGCTCAAGATTTGTATATAAGAGTAGATGATGGAACCGATAATGAATGTTTAGGTTTAGGGCAACACATACGATTAGAGGTTGATCCATTGCCGCTAAATAATCCGGTATCTGATTTTGTTTTATGTAGTGATGATCCCAATCGGGCAACCTTTGATTTAACGGAGAAAGATTCTGAAGTAACTGGAACACAAACTGAGGTTTTGCTGATAAGCTATCATAGAACAGAAGCAGAAGCCAATAACAATACGGGAGCTATTGTCGGAGCGTTTACGAATCAGACAAACCCTCAAACTATATGGGTTCGTGTCCAATTTGACGAAAATAATAATGGTGTAGGGGATGCCGATGAGTGTTTTAGGTCTACCATTTCTTTTGATTTGCGAGTGCTTGGTAATCCAGTATTAACAGACCCAGATCCTATTGTATTGTGCAGTGATCAGGTGAATACAGTATATGATTTAACGGTAAGAGAAACTCAGATTTCAGGGAGTGCTACAAATATTACATTTACTTATTATGAATCCCAAAATGATGTTGATACAAACAATCCCATTGCTAATCCAACTACATATACCAGTATGATGTTGACAAGCGACATCATAGTAGTTGGTAGGGATGATGACAATGGTTGTGTTTCTGATGTGATACTTCAATTACAAACTATTTTATATGATGATTTTAATCTAACGCCAAACCCATTAGAAACATGCGAGTTGGATGAAGCTGGTATCGGAATCTTTGATCTTACGACAGCGACACAAGATATTCTTAATTTAAACGACGCTGATGGTTCAAATGATTTAAATGCTTCTGATTATAATATTCAGTACTATCAGATTGAAGAGGATGCTCAGTCGGGTAATACGGCTACAATTGCATTTCCTTCATCATATCAGAATACGCAAGAGTCTAATCAAACAATTTATATTCGTTTTGACCCTCTAGTGAGCGGTAATGATTGTTTTAGGGTAGTTCCAGTTCAGTTGATAGTTAATGAATTACCGGATTTTACACTAGAAGATGACTATGTTCTTTGTCTTGAAAATGATGGAACTATTATTAATTTAATGCCAACAGATGTAATTGATACTGGATTGGATGATACTGTTTATGATTTTCAATGGTATGCAGGTGTTGCTACTACAGCAGGAAATGAAATCCCTGGTGAAACAGGATCAATTTATAGTCCTACTGCGTCTGGTGAATATTCTGTGTTAGTAACAAATATCCGAACTACATGTGTTTCATCCGCATCAACAGTAGTCATAGAGTCATACCCTCCACGACAGGAGGATTTTACCGCAGAGTTGATTTCCGGTGCTTTTTCTGATAATGCCACTGTTCAGGTGATAGTTGCGGATGAGGCGATTGGCGAGTATGAATATAGGTTGGATAATGGCGATTGGCAGACTTCTCCTATATTTACTAGAGTATCAAGAGGGGAACATGTGATATACGTTAGGGATGTTCGTATGTGTTCTGAAATAGAACTCCCAGTAGAATTTATAGTTGATTATCCAAGATATTTCACACCTAATGGGGATGGTTTTCATGAGACTTGGGGGATAGTTGGTAATGATAATGTACAGATTAATGGTATCCAAATTTTCAATCGATTCGGAAAACTCTTAAAAGATCTTGGAGCTCTTGGTGAATGGGATGGAACTTATAATGGAAATCTACTCCCATCTAGTGAATATTGGTTTAAAGTAAGGTATACAGAAAGCGGAGTCATGAAAGAATTTAATGCTAGTTTTTCATTGATCAGATAAAAAAAGGAGTTGAATACTATTCAACTCCTTTGTATATATGTAATGCGACTTGTTATTATAAATTTAAACCTAACGTAAAGGTAAGATTATCTCTATAGCTATCAATAGATGTGAAGTTCGTAAAAGCAGAATTAGGATAAAATTCCTGATTACGTTCTTGCTCAGAATAGTCATAAGCAATATCAAATTTTACTTTTCCAAAGTTATAACCGATACCTAGTGATAGTCCTGTTCTTTCTCCTAGGATAGATTCGTTTTTGTATGGGCTTTCTTCATAGCTGTAACCACCTCTAAAGCTCCAATTTCCATTTCTTAATTCTCCACCGATTCTAAGTGTGGAGGCACCTTGTAAAGTATTCTCAATTTGCCTATTTAAATCTGAAAAATCATCAAATCCATCAGAATCAAATTCCGTAGATGAATAATCTTTATAAGAGTAATCTAAACTAATTAATCCTCGTTTTCCAAACAATACAGCAATACTTCCAGTTGCTCTTGCTGGAGTGCGTAGTTGGTACTCTGGGAAAACGTTAATGACATTAGGATTTACTAATTCTCTGCCGTTAGCATTGCTAAAAGTTTCTACACGTTGTGTTGTTTCTTCTTCGATATAATACCAGGTTGGTGATTCGAAAGAAGCACCAAGTCTAAGTATATTGGATACCTTTACAATACCTCCCACTTGCGCAGAGAAACCTGCGCCAATTGTAGATAAACGATTCGTAAATAGTATTTCATTAATAGAGCTTCCGGTGTTATTGTTTCCTTCAAAAAACTCAGTTACTCTATCATAGTTAATGAAGTGAGAATTGAGGTTAACTCCAATATAAAATCTATCGTGTATTTGTGCTCCACCATTTATAGTGAACTTACCATTTAATCCAGTACTTTCGTAATAGTAATCTTGGTTAAAAAATCCAGGTGCGACATTTGAGGAATATACAGAGTTGTTTGAATCTGTAGGATCAGTTGATTCAATTATAAGTGATTCACGTCCTAAGAAGGCCTGCTGAGCACCATATCCTTCTGTTTCTCCCAGAAAATTATAAAGTTCATCAACACTTTCTCCTGATCTTCTGGTTAATAAATCTAGAGGAATGCCTTGGGCTTCAGATAGGAAATAAGAATCTATCGAATTATTACTTCTACCAAACGCAAAGAATTCCTCGGCATAGTCTGTAGTTTGGTCATACGCTATGCCTAATGATAATTTATTAAATTTAGAAGACTCATTTTGGTTATTGTATACGAAAACAGCTCCAATTTGATTAAAATTAAAATTTGAAGACGAAGTTCCGCTAAAACTATTGAAATAGTCAGCATCATTTTGAACATTAGACGTAGAAAGGGTAATTGAGCCAGAAGAGCCTAGAAATACTGCAGAACCTGCAGGATTTATCTGTAGAGCAGACATGTCTCCTCCTAAAGCTCCAAACGCTCCACTCATCCCTCTAAAACGTGCGGTTCCTAAAATATCCTGTTGAGAATATCTTACTGCGTCTGTAATGTCTTGAGCGTGTAAACAAGACATGAATGACAGACTGATTAATAAAAATATCTTCTTCATATATTTATTTTCAATATTATAGTTTACCTATTCGCTTATTGCAAATGAGTTTCACGATTTAGATAGTTATTTAATCCTATTTGGGTTAATAACTATCTAGATCGAATAGGTTTTTATGAATTCTTAATTTTTTTGCGTATTACTGATTGCCTCAAAAATAGTAAGACATTTGGTTAAGGTTTCTGACAATTGTCAGTTTAGAATAATCCAAATTATACTTTTAGGTTTAAGTAGCAATGGTTTTTTAACTTTTAATCAGTGTTTTAACCTCTTCCTCCACGACTTCTTCCGCCACGGCTACCACCAGATCTTGATCCGCTACTACGGCTAGAGCTGCGACTTCTGATAGAACCACCAGAACTTCTACTTCTACTGGAGCCCGAATAACTTCTTGTTCCAGAACGACTCCTTGATCTACTGTTGCTGTTTATTCTTGAGCCACTTCTGTTAGAAGAACTTGATCTTGAACGGGAGTATGTACTATTGCTGCGAGATCTTGTTCCATTCGAGTAAGAGGAAGACCTAGTTCTTCTATTGTTGTCAGCAGATATTCTTCTTCTATTGTTGTAAGAATTTCGGTTATTATAGGAGCGGCTACGAGACCTACTATTATATGCTCTAGATCTGCTATTGTAAGCACCACGACTTCTGTAGTTACTAGCGTATGCATTTCTGTAACCTCTATTTCTAAAACCTCTATTATATGCAATTCGGTTTCTTCCGTAGAATCCAAAACCGTTGTTATAATAAGGAGGGCACCAAAATCCACCACCATACCAATAAGGATTTCCCCATCCGAAGCCAGCATTCCAGCCCCATCCGAAGCCACCGTTCCATCCTAATCCAAATCCAGGGCCCCAACCGGCATTCCAGCCCCAGTTATTCCAGCCCCAGCCAATACCAGGTCCCCAAGCATTCCAGCCCCAATTATTCCAACCGTTATCAATTATATTTATAGAAACTTCATCGCTATTACTGCCCCAAGCAGGTTGCCCGCCTTCATAATTTTGAGCTATACCAGTAGTGTCAGATGGATTGTAATTTTCACTAGAATAAGAATCAACATCTGTAAAAATAGCGTCCTGCTCGATAGCATTATCGATTTGAGCTGATTTTTCTGAGAAGTAATTAGAGTAATAATTAGAGGTTGTCCCAGTTTCTGTTCTGGTAGGTTGAGGTTCATAATTCCTTTGGCTTCTTGCTTCACCGTAAATGCCATCATCATAAGATACATAGTCATATGAACCACAAGATGTCAACATAAGTAGAGAGGCTGTGAGAAAAATCCCAACAGCTCCTTTTTTTTGAAAATAAATTTTAAGTCGCATATCTCCTTATTTTATTGTTGAACAATACAAATTTAGTTAGTTTTGCGCTAACTATTTTTTATTTAACAAAGTCACAACATTTGTGCCAAATAGCAGGTTATGAGCAAAAATCTAACGAAACGTAGTGAGGATTATTCTAAATGGTATAACGAACTGGTCGTAAAGGCTGATTTAGCTGAGAATTCGGCGGTAAGAGGGTGCATGGTAATCAAGCCCTATGGATATGCGATTTGGGAGAAAATGCAGGCTGAATTAGATCGAAAATTTAAGGAAACAGGTCATCAAAACGCATATTTTCCTCTTTTTGTTCCTAAAAGTCTGTTTGAAGCTGAAGAAAAAAATGCAGAAGGCTTTGCAAAAGAATGTGCAGTAGTTACTCATTATAGATTAAAAACAGATCCCGAGGATCCTTCAAAATTAGTTGTGGATCCAAAAGCTAAGTTGGAGGAAGAGCTAATCGTTCGTCCTACTTCTGAGGCAATTATTTGGAATACTTACAAAGGTTGGGTTCAGTCATATAGAGATTTACCTATTTTGATAAACCAATGGGCGAATGTGGTAAGATGGGAGATGAGAACACGTTTATTTTTAAGAACTGCCGAGTTTTTGTGGCAAGAAGGTCATACAGCTCATGAAACAAGACAGGAAGCGATTGCAGAAACAGAGCAGATGAATAATGTGTATGCTGATTTTGTGGAAAATTTCATGGCTATTCCAGTTGTTAAAGGAAGAAAAACAGAAAGTGAACGTTTTGCGGGAGCGGAAGATACATATTGTATAGAGGCATTGATGCAAGATGGTAAAGCATTACAAGCAGGAACATCGCATTTTTTAGGACAGAATTTTGCGAAAGCATTTGATGTGAAATTCACTTCTAAAGAAGGGAAGCTCGATTATGTTTGGGCTACATCTTGGGGGGTGTCAACTAGGTTGATGGGAGCTCTTATTATGACTCATAGTGATGATAATGGATTAGTTTTACCTCCTAATCTTGCTCCGATACAAGTTGTTATTGTTCCAATATATAAAGGAGAAGAGCAGTTGGGTCAAATTTCGGAAGTGGCTAATGAGTTGGTTGGTGATTTAAAAGCGAAAGGAATCTCTGTAAAATTTGATGATAGAGATACATATAGACCGGGCGCTAAGTTTGCGCAATATGAACTACAAGGGGTTCCGTTGCGAATAGCAATTGGTCCTAAAGATTTAGAAAAAGGAACAGTGGAACTAGCACGTCGTGATACTTTGTCGAAACAATTTGTAGATAAAGAGGAAGTTGTAAGTACTATCGAGTCTTTACTTGTGGAGATACAAGAGAGTTTACATAAGAAAGCTACAGAGTATAGAGATAGTCATATCACGGAGGTTTCTTCTTTTGATGAATTTAAAGATGTTTTAGAGCGTAAAGGAGGGTTTATATCAGCTCATTGGGATGGTACCGCAGAAACTGAGCAAAAGATAAAAGAATTGACTAAAGCAACTATTCGTTGTATTCCTTTTGATGCTAAAGAAGAAAATGGTAGCTGTGTGTATAGTGGTAAACCTTCTAAAGTGAGGGTGTTATTTGCTAAAGCGTATTAAGTTTTAGAAAAAAATAAAATAACTCTTGCGCCATTAAAAAATAGTTGTATTTTTGCATCCGCAATTAGACAAACAACTATGGCCCGTTCGTCTATCGGCTAGGACGCCAGGTTTTCATCCTGGTAAGAGGGGTTCGATTCCCCTACGGGCTACGAATTAAAAAATTAATTGCAAGTTTAGAGTGAAAGCTATAAATTTGCAATCCTTGAAAAAGGAAAAAGGCCCGTTCGTCTATCGGCTAGGACGCCAGGTTTTCATCCTGGTAAGAGGGGTTCGATTCCCCTACGGGCTACGAATTTTATAGTAAAGAAATTTAACAAAGAAAAGATGGCAAATCATAAGTCAGCATTAAAGAGAATAAGAAATAGTGAGACAAAGCGTCTTAGAAACAAATATCAGCATAAAACTACACGTAATGCTATCAAGAAATTACGTGAAGCTGATAAGAAAGAAGCTGAGACTTTGTTTCCTTCTGTAGTTTCTATGATCGATAGATTGGCAAAGCGTAATATTATCCATGATAATAAAGCCGCTAATATAAAATCTAAGTTAGCTAAGCACGTAGCTGCTCTTTAGTTAGAAAGAGTTTTAACGATATATAAGCTTCTTCACTCAGGTGAAGAGGCTTTTTTTGTTTTTTAATATTAAGTTTTTCTGGTTTCTGTGTAACCTGCACGCTATAATATCTGTCATATGGAAAAGCTTTAAGATGAATACAAAATTTTCTTATTATTTGGAACTAGCCGCAAGATGGCACGTTTTTATATTGTTATCTATATATGGTTCAGGGAAACTATTAGGAGGTCAATTTTACCGAAAAGGTAACTTGCCAGAAGAAATTGCAAAAATCTCCTTATCGGAGGTTGGTGGCTTTGATCTAGCTTGGACTTTTATGGGGTATTCATATTCCTATATTCTGTTTATTGGAACTTCGCAATTAGTTGGCGCTTTTCTTCTTTTATTTCGTAAAACCAAATTGATAGGTGTGATTATACTACTTCCGATTCTGATTAATATAATTGTTTTTGATACTATCTTTTTAGAAACTTATGGAGCTCTAGCTAGCGCTATTGTGTATTTCTTGCTCTTGCTCTATATTCTTTGGTATAATAAGAAGAATATAGTTATGTTGATGAAAGCGCCCATCGTTAAGGATAGTTCTGGTCAAAAAATGAATAATAATTTATCGAGAAAACTGGTCAAAATTAGTCTTGTTTTCGGAGTGATGATGTTAATTTTTGGTATGGAGCAACTAATAGTTAATTATCTTGGTCACTGATTTTATTCTTTTCTTCAATCCATCGAGACATAAATTCTGTGCTTTTCATACTGTGGTGATGTAGCATGGATCCAATGAAGTTTTTAGAGCGATGCTCTTTAAGATTATTCTGTAAATTACTAATGCATTGAATGAGTTGATTGGTGTGTCTATCCTTTTGAAATAGTGTATTAATAATTTCTATTCCATTTTGTTGCGCTTGGTGCCAAATGTTTTGATTGTTATATAGTTTTATCGCAGCGTTTGCAAACTCTTCTGGTGTGTCTTTAATGAAGCCATTCCAGTCAGAGTCTTCTCCGAGCATGCCTTCTGCTCCAATTGTAGTAGTGATGCTAGGAGTTCCGCATAACATTGCTTCTGCTAATTTACCTTTGATTCCAGCTCCAAAACGTAAAGGAGCAAGGCATACACGTGCTTGTTTTATAACTTCTTGTGCATTTTTTGCCCAACCCTTTATATGGAAACCTTGCTTTGGATTGTGTAATTGCGTAGCTTTTGGAGGAGGGTAAGCTCCGTATATGTGTAGTTCTGTTTCAGGTAATTGTTTTCTTATCAATGGCCAGATGGTTTCTTTAAGATATAGAATACTGTTCCAGTTTGGTTCATGACGAAAGTTTCCTATAGTTGTAAAGTGATTTCTTTTGCTGAATACGGGCCATCGTTGTTTAATTTCTTCTGTAATAGGGTCCAAAAGAAAAGGGAGGTAGTGTATTAGCTTTTTATCGATGTTGAATTCTTCTTTTAGTAAGTTTGTTTCGAAATCAGAAATAATTAAAGAGAGATCGCAGCGATAGATACTGGCAATTTCTCTTTTTGCGATATCACTATTCTTTAAATCTGAATAGTTAAATATAGTTCCTGCTTTAAATGTTTCTTGCCTTGTTTTGCGAAGACTGTGCAAATCTTCTGTATTTAAAATTCTAAGAGTATCTGGAAGATGTTTTGAAACTCTCCAACCAAATTGTTCTTCTGTCATAAATCTATCAAACACTACGATATTTGGGTTTAAATCATTAACGAAGTTATCAAAATTAGTATTATTGATTTCGATATTAGCTTTGGTAACACCAAGTGTTTGGATATCGTACATGTGATTACTTTCTGCGGCTGCACTTGCAAAGGTGATTTTCCATCCTTCGGATAAAAACAGTTGAATTAGTTGTAGCATTCGGGTTCCTGCTGCAGATGAATTAGGTTCCGGCCAGACGTTTCCTATGATGAGAATGCTTTTCATTTGTTGTCTTTGTAAAAATAAAAAAGCCTCAGAAATTTCTGAGGCTATAATATTATGTAAAAAAAATAAATTTAAGACAGTTTAGAAAACATTGTCTCCATTTTTTCTTTTTCTTCTTGCGCTAATGCTTGATCTACTAAGATACGACCGCTATGCTCATCAGTAATAATTTTTTTACGAGAAGCTATCTCCATCTGAACTTGAGGAGGAATTGTAAAAAAAGATCCTCCAGATGCTCCACGCTCAATTGGTACAACTGCTAGTCCATTCTTCACATTATTTCTGATTCTGTTATAAGCAGCTACTAGTCTTTCTTCTATTTGTTTTTGAAAATCTTCAGACTTAGCTATTAAAGCTTGTTCTTCTTTTTCAGTTTCTGCAAGGATAGCATCAAGCTCACCTTTTTTATGGCTAAGGTGTTTATTTCTTTCAGAAAGACGTTCTTTAGTCTGATCGATGATCTCATTTTTCTGAACGATCTGCGCTTTAAACTCCTTTATATGCTTATCAGATAACTCAATTTCTAGTTCCTGAAATTCTATTTCTTTGCTAAGAGAGTTGTATTCACGATTGTTTCGTACATTTTTTTGTTGCTCTCCGTATTTTTTGATTAAAGATTTAGCTTCTTCGATTAGGTTTTTCTTAGTCTTGATACTTTCGTCGATAGTTTCAAGATCTGTGTTTAATTTTTCTAATCTTTTGTTTAATCCGGCTACTTCATCTTCGAGATCTTCAACTTCTAATGGAAGCTCTCCACGCACATTTCTAATCTCATCAACTCTAGAGTCAATTAATTGCAAATCGTATAATGCTCTTAATTTTTGCTCAACAGTAACTTCTTTCTTTGCCATATTTTATATGTATTGAATGGGATTGGTGTTTTTATCCGATAAAATGATTGCAAAATTACTAATTTTTTTTCTAAGATAGCTAACAATTAGGTTTTTTGTGTACTGCTCACTTTCATAATGACCAATATCTGCTAGAATAAGCTTATTTTCTGCTTCGTAAAACTGGTGGTATTTTAAATCAGCTGTTATAAATACATCTGCTCCAGCGTTTTGGGCGTTTTTAATTGCAAAACTACCACTACCACCTAATACAGCAACTTTTCTAATCGGTTTATCTAGCAATGTAGAATGCCTGACACAGCCCGTTTTGAAAACTTCTTTGATATGTTTTAGGAATGCAATCTCATTCATTTCTTCGGGTAACTCACCAATCATTCCCATCCCAATATGTTGGTTTCTGTTTTCTAAAGTTGTGATTTCATAGGCAACTTCCTCATAAGAATGATTGTCTATTAACGCTTTTAAAATTTTACTCTCATTGTGTTTAGGGTAGGTGATCTGTATTTGAGTTTCGCTTTCGTAATGCGTTTTACCAATTTCCCCAATAGATGGATTTGCATTTTCGGAAGCTCTAAAAGTTCCGATTCCATCTGATGAAAAACTACAATGATCATAATTACCAATAGTACCAGCTCCAGCATCGAATAGTTTAGATCGTAGCGAATCAGCTTCTTTATTGGGAGCAAAAGTGACTAGTTTTTTTATATTTCCACTTTGTGGAATTAAAACTTGTCGATTCAATAATCCTAGTTGTTCACAAATCATGTCATTTACTCCGTGCAAGGCATTGTCAAGTGCTGTATGGATTGCGAAAATAGCTATATCATGTTTGATAGCTTTCATGACCACACGCTCTACATAATTAGTACCATTAAATTTTTTAATGCCTTTGAAAACTATAGGGTGGAAGCTAACGATAAGATTACAATCTTTTTCTATAGCTTCATCTATTATAATTTCTAAAGTATCCAATGTAACGAGAATTCCTGTAACGGTTGTGTTTTTGTCTCCAACTAATAACCCTACGTTGTCAAAATCTTCAGCGTAGTTTGTTGGAGCTAAAGTTTCAAGGTGTTGTATGACCTCTTTAATCTGCATTTGCGAATATTTTTAAATATAAATTGAATGTAAAAAAACTTTTGCCAATAATCAAAGTTTCGTTTTATACATTTGTCATTATAATATTATCAATAGTAAGTATAAGCGTTTGAATTTATTACGAAAAATACTTTTACCGATTGTTCCTGTCTACTATTTCGTTACTTGGTTACGTAATAAAATGTATGATTTAGGGCTAAAAAAATCAGTTTCATATGATTTTCCTGTGATCGCGGTGGGTAATTTAAGTGTTGGTGGAACTGGTAAATCACCCATGGTTGAATATCTAATTCGATTGCTGAAAGATAAAGTGTCGCTTGCAACACTAAGTAGAGGGTATAAAAGAGAAACTAAAGGATTTCTGGAGGTAGAAGTCAATGCTACTGCAAAAGATGTAGGAGATGAGCCATTACAGTTTAAAACTAAATTTACTAATGTCACTGTTGCTGTTGATGGAGATAGGCGCAATGGTATAAGGAGCTTAAAAACCCAGAATCCTAATCTCGAAGTTATTTTGTTAGATGATGCTTATCAACATCGTAAAGTAAAAGCAGGATTTTACATTTTACTTACTCCATATTATGATTTATATTGTAATGATATCGTATTGCCGACAGGAAATTTAAGAGAACCTAGAAGTGGTGCAGATCGTGCGGATATTATTGTGGTTACCAAATGTCCAAACAATTTAGGAGATGAAACCATGCAGGAAATTGAAAAGAAATTAAGAGTAAAACCTTCTCAGGCCTTGTTGTTTTCCACAATTGATTATGGAAATAATATTATTAATGCATCAGACCGACGATCATTAGATACTCTAAAAAGAACCTCGTTTACATTGGTTACGGGAATTGCTAACCCAAAACCTTTATTAGAGTATTATCATTCTTTAGGCCTTAATTTTAATCATATCAATTATCCGGATCATCACAACTTTACAGATACTGAACTGGATGAGTTAAAAAAATACAGCTTGATCATTACAACAGAAAAGGATTATGTGAGATTAGCTCCTAATTTTTCTGAAGATGCATTATGGTATCAGCCGATTGAGATGAAATTTATCAAAAATCAAGATGTTTTTGATAATTATATAGTGAGCTATATAAAAAAATGAGGTCCTATTTAGGACCTCATTTTATATGTTTTGGCTAACTCAAACAAAGAGAATAAAGATGTCTCTTACGTTGAGTTATATATTAAGCAATAGATATGCCAAACCTTTAAGAAGTGGTTTGTTTTTTTGACAAAGCTTTATGTAATTTGGTGAAAAACTCTTCCGTTTTATATGGTTTCGGAATGATGTCATTAAAGCCATTATTATAGAATTCATCTAGATTATCATCTAGTGTTACAGCCGTTAATGCTACAATAGGAATTTCTGTATTAAATTCTCTAATTAGTTTTGTTGCTTCGATTCCACTTATTCCTGGCATATGAATATCCATAAGGACTAAATCAAACTCACTATTTTTTACTTTATTGACAGCAATATCACCATTATCGGCTACATCACAGATCATTTTATTCTTTTCTAAAATCTTTCTGGTTATAAGTTGATTGATTTTATTGTCTTCTACAACCAGAACTCTTTTGTCTATCATTACACTATAATCAATCTTTTTTGCTTCTTCCTGATAATTAGAGACAACATCTTCAAACACTTCAAACTTAAGATCAAAATGAAATCTGGATCCTTGTCCTAATTCGCTTTCTAATTTGATTTCGCTATCCATTAATGATAGTAGATTCTTAACTATAGATAATCCTAAGCCAGTACCTCCAAATTTTCTATTAATCTGAACGGATCCTTGTGTGAAGTTTTCGAAAATACTCAGTTGTTTTTTGTCAGATATACCAACTCCGTTATCTTTAATTTCGAAATTAAGAAAAACCTTATTTTCAATATGGTTGATCATCTTAACCTTGATCCAGATGTCTCCATTTTGAGTAAACTTAATAGAGTTTCCAATAAGATTAATCAGGATTTGTGAGATTTTCAGAGGATCTCCTTTAAGTTTAGTGGGTATTGATTTGTCAAATTCGTAATGAAGGTTATTGTTACGGTCTTTTGCTGATTTTCCTAAAGCTATTAAAACATCATTAATTCTTTTCTGTAGATTGAACGAAGTGTTTTCTATTTCTACTTTGTTTGCTTCTAGTTTATTTAGGTCTAAAATATTATTAATTAAAGAAAGTAAGTATTCTCCAGAAAACTTAAGAGAGTTTAGGTGTTCTTTTTGGTTAGGAGTAGGGCTTTCTTCTAGCAATAAATGGGTTAATCCTGTAACAGCATATAAAGGTGTTCGTAATTCGTGTGTTATAGTAGATAAGAACTGAACTTTTGCTTCGCTAGCTCGTTCTGCATTTTCTTTTGCTAAAATTAGTTCAGTATTTTTATTTTGCAACAGTTCGTTGGCTCTTGCTCTAAGATTGTTGTTTTTATATAGGGAAAGCGTAAGGAGTGATAAAATTGTTATCAGTGCAATACTCAAAATAGTGGTAAGTCGCCCAAGTTTAAGTGACTTTTGCTGTTGTTTATTTTCCTCTGTAAGCTCTTCTATTTTTACTTTGTCATCGCCTAGACCCAATTTTGCTCTTGCATCTTGGGCAATTATTTCTTTGTTAATGTTAAATAAAGAATCTTTGAATTGTTGATGAGATCTTAAATTAGCAAGCGATGTTTCGAATTCTTCTTTCTTTTCGTAGATCTGGCTATACAATTGAAAACTTTCTGATTGTATTTCGAAATATCCCATTTCAGAACCTATCTGCATTGCTAAATCATTAGTAGCTATGGCATCATCTAATGAATCTAATGCCATTTGGGCTCTTGCTTTATTTGTGTAAAGTTTTGCTTTGTAATAGGATTGCTCAAGATAATCAACTTTCGGAAGTCCACTGTTAAAATGCTTAATAGCTGCTTCTGGCTGACTCATTTCCAGCGCTAAAAGACCTACATTGATTTTGGCAGGACCTTCTAATTTTTCTATATTGTTTTTTTCAATCAATGCGTATGCAAGTTCCAGGTGTTTTTTAGCATTTTCGAAATCTTTGAGTTTTGTGTGTATGGATCCACAGACATTATAAGAATTAGCTAATGCTATTTCGTCTTTCTGCTTAATTTGAATCTCGATTGCGCTTGTTATTTGTTCTTTTGCACTTTTGAGATCACCTAGTTCCAGATATAATTCTGCTAAAACTCGATTTGTTTTAGCTCTATATGTTTTATTTTGATTTTCTACAGCAAGTTCTTTTGCTAGCGTGATATTTTCTAAAGCAGTTGCTAATTGAGCTGTGTTTATAGCATAAGAAGCTTTGGTTAGATAGTTCTCAATAGAATCCTTAACTCCCCTGTTTTCCTGAATTTCTCCAGTTTGTGAAGAAGCCATGAAACTACAACTAAGTAAAAGTATAAATATAAAATGTTTGATTTGGGTTGGCATTTTCCTTGAAATAACTCAACTAATATAGTTATTTCTTACAAATGTTGATAATTAAATCTATTATTCTGTTACTATATCCTATTTCATTATCATACCAACCTATAATTTTCACCATTTTTCCTATAACTGAAGTCATTAGAGAGTCGAAAACACAAGAATGCGGATTTCCTATGATATCTACTGATACGATTGGATCTTCTGTGTACGCTAAAATATCTTTTAGATGAGATTCTGAAGCATTTTTGAAAGCATTATTGATTTCCTCTATAGATGTTTCTTTTTTTACATTAAATGTTATGTCAGTTAGTGATCCATCTGGAACTGGAACCCTAATCCCACATCCTCCTATAACATTACTTAATTTGGGAAAAATCTTTGTTAATGCTTTTGCAGCTCCAGTTGTTGTGGGGACTATGGATTGGCTTGCTGCTCGTGCTCTTCTTAGGTCTCTATGAGGTTGATCGTGTAAACTTTGATCTGTCGTATAGCTGTGAATTGTTGTTATGTATGCTTGCTCAATACCACAAAGTTCATCTATTACTTTGATCATCGGAGCAGCATTATTGGTTGTACAAGACGCATTAGATATAATGGTCTCCTTACCATTGAGAATATGTTCATTGACACCTAATACAATAGTTTTTATTGAATCTTCTAGAGGAGGAGCCGAAAGAATAACTTTTTTAGCTCCAGCAGTAATGTGTTGTTGGGCAGCTTCTTTAGTTTTAAATTTTCCTGTTGCTTCTACAACGATATCAATATTATGTTTTTGCCAGTTACAGTCACTAGGATATTTTTCGTTTAGTAAATAGATTGACTTGTTATTAACTACAATAGAATTGTCTTTATAAGATATGTCATGGGTTAAAACTCCATGTATACTGTCGTACTTAAGAAGATGACTTAGTGTTTTGGCATCAGCAAGATCATTTATTGCTATAACTTCAATATCTGGATGATCGATTAATAATCTAAAAAGATTACGACCGATTCTTCCAAATCCGTTAATGGCTACTCTTATAGGTGTATTCATTACTCGTTGCTTGTGAGAAAAATTAAGTCAGATGCTTTTGAGCTTTGTAAGAAGAGCGAACTAATGCTCCGCTTTCTACATGTCTGAAGCCCATTTCTAACCCGATCTCTTCATATTTTTTAAATTGATCTGGTGTAATGAATTGTTTTACTGGTAAATGTTTCTTACTCGGTTGTAGATATTGTCCGATGGTTACGATATCCAGATTTACAGCTCTTAGGTCTTTAAGAACCTGTATAACTTCTTCTTCAGTTTCACCAAGACCTAGCATGATTCCGCTTTTTGTGCGATTGATACCGTTATCCTTTAAATATTTAAGAACCTGAAGGCTTTGTTCATATTTAGCCTGAATACGAACTTCTCTTGTAAGTCTTTTCACTGTTTCCATATTATGCGAAACAACTTCTGGTTTTACAGCTATAATCCTATCTATGTTTTTAGTCTTCCCCTGGAAATCGGGGATTAAAGTTTCTAAGGTGGTTTCAGGATTCATTCGACGAATTGCCTGAATCGTTTCCGCCCAGATGATAGACCCTCCATCCGCTAAGTCATCTCTATCTACAGAGGTTACCACGGCATGTTTGATATTCATAATTTTTATAGAACGGGCAACTTTTTCAGGTTCTTCCCAATCTACAGTTTCTGGTCTTCCTGTTTTCACACCACAAAAACCACAAGATCTGGTACAAATATTACCGAGTATCATGAAAGTAGCAGTACCCTCACTCCAACATTCTCCCATGTTAGGACAGCTTCCTGAAGTGCATATTGTATGTAAGTTATATTTATCGACTAAACCTCGAAGTTCGGTGTATTTTTTTCCGGTTGGTAGTTTTACCCGTAACCATTTTGGTTTTCCTTTTGGAGGAGCTACAATAGTAACGTCATTATTCATACTAAGCAATATTTTGTACAAAAATACAAAGAAAGCTTATATTAAAATACAGTTTTAGATATTCTTCTGGATTTTGATTTAGATCTCTTTAAACGAATTATTATGATTAGAATATTGTCGTTTTTAATGAATTATCTACAAGTTTTGATTTTTCAACAAACCTATTTCGGTAGTATTATACTTACAAAACGTGTTTTGGAGGGAATTTTTAGATAGAAAAAAACGATAATCATAAAATTAACAATTGCGGAATTTTTTTATGTAATTAAAAAATATTATTAATTGATATTCAGTTGATTAAGAGGTGAAGAGATTGGGTGGGTATCATGTTTTTGGGGATATTTTCTTTGGGATTTTAAATAAAAATTATGGTAAAACCGTAATTTTTTTGTGGTTTTTATACATAATTTAATTTCTTTTCATATTTTTGACATACATAATTTTGAGTAGAAATACTTTAAATCATGGTTAAAATTAGCTTAACCCCATTTTTTATTCATTAAAAAAAAGTTAAAAAACCAAACACAAATGTCAAAAGAAGATTTAGAACAACAGAAACAATTGCAAAAAAACAGGAAACGAGTAGAAAAATGGTTAATTAATAATCAAAATTTTATTAATATAACCGGTATTGAAAAAGAAATATCTGCTCCTAAAGGACTCGTACAAAAATTTATTAAATACGATAAAAAAATAAATGATAAATGGATTAATCCATTACACGAGGTTTTAAAAAGAATAGCCACTTTTAGTCTTAGATAGATTAAATAGATTAAAGTGATCTATTGAGAACAACAAAAAGAGAGTTAATTAGATTTCTGAAATTTAATTAATTCTCTTTTTTATTAGTAATAATTTCTGCAAGAAGTTTTCTGGCTCTTAGTAATTTTACTTTTACATTATTCATGGGTTCATCTAATACTTCAGAAATTTCTTTATAACTCAATTCTTGAAAATATCGTAGGTTTATAACCTCTTGATAATGTGGTTTCAGCTGTTTGATATATCTAAGTAATTGGGCAAGATTTTGCTCAGTAATCAATTTATCTTCGGGTGTTGGTGTGTCATCTATTATTTTATAAACAACATCATCAACTTCGGTAGTTGTTTTAGAACGTATTGAAGCGTTTTTTTTTCTTAATAGATCGATATGAATATTTTTTGAAATTTGGATTAACCAAGTCTTAAAATTATATTCTTCTTTAAATGTGTCTATTTTATCGAATGCTTTAGAAAAACTCTGAATAGATATATCTTCTGCTTCATACTCATTTTGAGTTCTCTTAAGTTGAAAATTAAAGACATCATTCCAAAAAGTATCTAAAAGATAATTAAAGGATGCTTGTTTGCCTTCTTTAGCCTTTTTTATATGTTCAGATAGTGTGAAGAGTTCTTTTTCCAATGAAATTTTTTTGAAAGGAAATCCTTGATCAATTATTTAGAGTGCTCTGTTTCATTACAGTTAGCATATTGATCAGGGGTCTTGCCGCACATAGAACAAGACTCGCCCTCCTTATTAAGGAAAGGACTTTGGCTTGCGCAGGTTCCTGCAAATTTCCCATCCTTTTTGGCCCATAATTTAATAGCAATTCCCGCAAAGGCTATTAATAGAAGACCAACTGTAAGTAATACCAGTTTCATAATTTAATACTGTCTAAATTAGTGTGCAAAGATACAAAGAAAAATAGCCGAAATTATGGTTTTATAGAAAATTAGATTCATGTCTAAAAGAAACACAGAAGAGCACTTAAATTATGTTTACCTCAGTTTCTAATATAATTCCAAATTTTTCTTTAACGGTTTTTTGAATTCTTTTAGAGAGTTCTAATAGTTCCTGTCCACTTGCGTTATCGTAGTTTACCAGTACTAGTGCTTGTTTAGCGTGTACACCAGCATCACCCCAGCGTTTCCCTTTAAACCCGCTTTGTTCAATAAGCCATCCTGCCGGAATTTTAGTATTATTCTTGTCTACCTGATAAAAAGGAATGTCAGGGTGTAATTTTTGAAGCTCGGCAAAATTTTTTGAAGTGATTACAGGGTTTTTAAAAAAACTTCCGCTATTACCAATTTCTTTGGGGTCTGGTAATTTGCTTTTACGGATAGCTATAACAGCTTCTGAAATGTCTTTAATTGTTGGGGATGTAATATTTTTCTCTTTTAATGCGTTTTCAATAGCTCCGTAGCTTGTATTCAAAACATGATCTTTAGTAGTTAACCTAAAAGTTACTTTTGTAATTATATAATTTCCTTTTAATTCGTTTTTAAAAATAGAATTTCTATATCCAAAATTGCATTCTTCTTTTGTGAAGTGTTTTTTTGCACCACTGATAACATGAATAGCTTCGCAACTGATAAAGCTATCTTTTAGTTCTACGCCATATGCACCAATGTTTTGAATCGGAGCACTTCCTACATATCCAGGTATTAGTGATAAATTTTCTAATCCTCCAAAGTCATTATCGATACAGAATTGAACAAAATCATGCCAATTTTCCCCAGCATTGGCAGAAACTAATACTGAACTATCAGGTTGGGAGCTAGTTGTAATCCCTTTAATCGCAATATGAAGGACTAGTGCTTCTAAATTTTGAGTAAGCAACATATTGCTTCCGCCACTAAGGATGAAAATATTTCTTTCCTTATGTATAGAAAGTGTCTCTGTAAGCTCTTTTTCAGAATTGATTTTTATAAACTCTGCTGCTTTTACGTTAATACCGAAGGTATTATGTTTTTTAAGAGATTTGTTACGTTCTATTTTCAAAAAAGATGGAATTTGAGTTAACTATTATTTTCTTTTCACTTTAAGTTCCGAAATATATGATTATTTATAGTTTTATAAAGTAATATTTTCTTCGGCGACTGTAATTGCTTTCTGATCGGTAGTATATTTCTCTAAAGCCAGTTTTAGAATATTAATAGCCTTTTTTAGATCCCTTCTGTTTAGAACATAAGCTATTCTTACCTGATTTAATCCCACGTTAGGACTAGAATAAAATCCTGAAGCCGGTGCTAACATTAAGGTTTCGTTATTTACGTGGAATTCTTCTAACAACCATTTTGCAAAATGATCTGCATCTTTTATTGGTAATTCAGCGATACAATAAAAAGCTCCACTTGGCATAGCTACTTTAATCCCAGGTATTTGTCTTAATCCTTCAACTAATGTATCTCTTCGCGCCTTATATTTTGCCACGGTTTCAATATAATAGGATTCTGGAGCTTCTAGGGCTGCTTCACTGGCAATTTGAGCAAAGGTAGGAGGACTCAGTCTGGCTTGTGCAAACTTCATTGCCGTTTCCATAACACTTTTGTTTTTACTGACCATGCAACCTATTCTAGCGCCACACATGCTATATCGTTTAGATACTGAATCAACCACTATGGCGTAATCATCAAGAGCTCTTTCTTGTAAAATAGAGTAATGCTCAGAATCTCCATATACAAACTCCCTATATACCTCGTCCGAGATTAGGAATAGATCATGTTTAATAGCTAGTTTGGCTAATTGCTGTATTTCTTCTTTACTATATAAATAACCTGTGGGGTTACCAGGATTACAAATAAGAATAGCCTTCGTCTTAGTAGTAATAAGCTTTTCGAATTCTTTTATCGGTGGTAATGCAAATCCATTTTCAATTTTAGAAATAACTGGCACTACGGTTACTGTTGACTGTGTAGAAAAACTGTAATAGTTAGCGTAAAATGGTTCAGGAACAATAATTTCATCACCCGGATCCGTAATACTGCCCATTGTGAAAATTAATGCTTCACTCCCTCCAGTAGTTATTAAAATATCATCAGAAGATATTGTAATATCATGTTTTGCGTAATATCCAGCTAATTTTTTTCTAAAGCTTTCAAAACCTGCAGAATGACTGTAGGCAAGAACATCTAATTTGTGATTTCTTACAGCATTCATGGCTTCTATGGGCGTTTTGATATCGGGCTGGCCGATATTAAGACGAAAAATATGTTTTCCTTCTTTTACCGCTTTTTCTGCAAAAGGAGCTAATTTACGAATCGGTGATTCGGGCATTGCTTTACCTTTACTTGATATTACTGGCATTCTTTTTAATTTTTAAAATAAAATAGCAGTAAATTTCTTAAATTATTTAGGATTTAAGTAGATTATTATCAGGAATTTTCAAGTATTTTTCTATATTTAGTGTAATGGAGATTTTGTACCTAGATTTTTATCATTTTCTTAAAGAAAAAGCCTTAATTCTATTTTTAATTGTTTCTTTTACTTGCAGTGGTCAAGAGGGGTTTAAGTTGCCCGATGATTTGCGTAGCGATAAGATTAAGTTTGAATTAGCTAATAATCTTATTATAATACCAGTAGAGCTTAATGGAGTTCAATTGTCTTTTATTTTAGATACAGGAGTAGGTTCTACTATTCTTTTTAGTATCGATAAAAGAGAATCTTTAGAATTAAAAAATGCTTCAAAAATTCTTCTTAGAGGATTAGGGAACGATGAACCTGCAGAGGCAATAAAATCCACAGGCAATTTATTAAAAATAGGAAATTCTTATAGTAATGATCATACTGTGTATATGATCTTTGATGAGACTATGAACTTTTCTCCTATGATGGGATTTCCAGTTCATGGGATTATAGGGTATGATTTTTTTAAAGAATTTATTCTGGATATTAATTATTCGAAAGAATTCATTAAAATATTTAATGCTAAATCCTATAAATATAGAAAATGCAAAAAATGTTATCAGACAGATCTAAATTTAAGTAATGGTAGAAAGAGACCTTTAGTTAAGGCTAAATACAAAACAGATAAGGGGTTAATTGATGTAAACCTTTTATTAGATTCTGGATCTAGTTCGGCGTTATGGTTGTTTGAAAATCCAGAGATCAACCTTAATGTTCCTAAAGATTCTTTTGAAGATTTTTTAGGAACAGGATTCAATGGAGATATATATGGAAAAAAAACAAAGGTCGAAAGCCTACATATAGGAGATTTTAAAATTAATGAAGTCACAGCGTCTTTTCCTGATTCTCTTTATATTCAAGGAATTTCATTAAAAAATCGTCAAGGTTCTATTGGGGGTAGTGTGTTAAGAAGGTTTAATGTGATTATGGATTATCCTAATCAAAAAATAACTTTTAGAAAGAATAAATTTTTTAATACACCATTCCACTATAATATGAGTGGTCTTACTATTCAGCACAGTGGGGTAAGAGTTTCTAAAGACTATAATATACGTAAAGCTCCTTCTAAACCATCATTAGGCTTTATAGCGAATGACGATGGTAAGATCTTAGTTAATGTTCTTAAAGCTGATGCAAGCACTTTTGTCTATTCATTACAGCCAGAATATAGAATCACTGAGGTTAGGCCGAATTCACCTGCGTCAATAGCTGGTTTATTAAAGGGAGATAAAGTTCTAGGTGTGAATGGTAGAAGGTCTTATCTGTATAAACTTTCGGATTTGAATGATTTGTTTTATTCAGAAGAGGGAAAGAGAATTACAATTGAAGTAGAACGTCTTGGAGTCGAAATGAAATTTACGTTTTTTCTTAAAAAAGTCATTTAAAAAAGGCTCTACGTTAATTCGTAGAGCCTTTGTAAGTATATGTCAATGTACTTCTAGTTCTTTTTTTCTAAAACACTTTTCGTGTCGTCAAGTACAGTTCCTTTTATCTTAATAGCTTTGGTAGATTCCTCAGCGTTAGAATACACAGTAATAGTTTTACGAATTGGTCCAACTCTTTTTGTGTCGTATTTTACTTCTATAACCCCTGTTGCTCCAGGTTCAATTGGATCTTCAGGTTTTTTAGGGATGGTACATCCACAACTAGAATATACTCTGGAAATGATCAATGGAGCATTTCCTGTATTTGTGAACTCAAACTGGCGAATACCATCACTACCCTTGGTAATTTCCCCATAATCGATCACTTCTGATTTAAATTCGATTTTTGCTTTAGCTTCCTGAGCGTTTAGGGCAATCCCCAGAAAACCAATAAATAAAATCATCATTACATTTCTCATAACGTAGGTTTTTATAATGTGTAAAAGTAGTTACTTTTTATCCAACTTCAAAATTGCGAAAGACTTTCACGTTGTCGTATATAATAATTACTTTTGCACTCTAAATTCCAAAAATCGAACCAAACTATGGCTTTAGAAGGAAAGTATGATGCAAAATCAATAGAAGATAAGTGGTATAACTACTGGATGGAGAACAATTATTTCCATTCCGAGGTTGATGAAAGAGAGGCATATACTATTGTCATTCCTCCGCCAAATGTAACAGGTGTATTGCATATGGGGCATATGCTTAATAATACAATACAGGATGTATTGATTAGAAGAGCTCGTCTTAAGGGGTATAATGCTTGCTGGGTGCCAGGTACTGATCATGCCTCTATTGCAACAGAGGCTAAAGTGGTAGCAAAGTTAAAAGAAGAAGGAATCGATAAAAATGACCTTACTAGAGAGGGATTTTTAGAGCATGCCTGGGAATGGACTCATAAGCATGGAGGAATTATCCTAGAACAGCTTAAAAAACTAGGTGCTTCTTGTGATTGGGAGCGTACTGCGTTTACAATGGATGACAATTTGTCTGAGTCTGTGATTAAAGTTTTTGTTGATTTATACAACAAAGGCCTTATTTATAGAGGTTATAGAATGGTAAATTGGGATCCTGAAGCAAAGACTACTTTGTCTGATGAAGAAGTTATTTATGAAGAAAAACAAGGAAATCTTTATTATTTAAAGTATAAGATAGAAGGAAGTGAAGATACATTAACAATTGCTACAACACGTCCGGAAACAATCATGGGAGATACTGCAATCTGTATTAATCCAAACGATGAAAGATTTACACATCTTAAAGGGAAAAGAGCAATTGTACCTATCGCTAATAGAGCAATTCCAATAATTGAAGATGAATATGTGGATATGGAGTTTGGTACTGGATGTCTTAAGGTAACACCTGCTCACGATCAAAATGATAAAATTTTAGGAGATAAACACAAATTAGAGGTGATAGATATCTTTAATGATGATGCTACGCTAAATTCTTTTGGATTGCATTATGAAGGGAAGGATCGATTTGTGGTAAGAAAAGAGATTCTAAAAGAATTAGAAAGTCTAAGTGTTCTGGAAAAAACGGAAACGCATCTTAATAAAGTTGGAACAAGTGAGCGTACTAAAGCTGTAATAGAACCTAAATTGAGTGATCAGTGGTTTTTAAAAATGGAAGACTTGGCGAAACCTGCTTTGGATGCGGTTATAGAAAAAGATGTGCATCTAGTTCCAGAGAAATTTATCAATACATATCGTCATTGGATGGAGAATGTGCGAGATTGGAATATCTCTCGTCAATTATGGTGGGGGCATCAAATTCCGGCATATTTCTATGGTGATGGTAAAGAGGATTTTGTAGTTGCGGAGAGTAAAGAAGAAGCATTAGTTTTAGCAAAAGAAAAAACCGGAAATACTTCTTTGACTGATACTGATTTAACCCAGGATCCTGATGCCTTAGATACCTGGTTTTCATCTTGGCTATGGCCAATGAGCGTATTCAATGGTGTATTAGAACCGGACAACAAAGAAATCAACTATTACTATCCAACCAATGATCTAGTAACGGCGCCAGAAATTTTATTCTTTTGGGTGGCAAGAATGATTATTGCTGGATATGAATATAGAAAAGAGAAACCTTTTACCAATGTGTATCTTACAGGTATTGTAAGAGATAAGCAAAGACGAAAAATGTCTAAGTCTTTAGGAAATTCTCCTGATCCATTAGATTTAATTGATAAATATGGAGCAGATGCCATTAGGGTAGGGATGTTATTAAGTTCACCGGCTGGAAATGATTTGATGTTTGACGAGGATTTATGTGATCAAGGAAGAAAGTCTTTTGTAAATAAAATACACAGCTCTTATAATTTGATTAGTGGATGGGAAGTAGATGCTTCCATCGAGCAGCCAGAAGCTTCTAAAGTAGCAATCGCCTGGTATCAATCTAAGTTTCAGAAGACTTTGATAGAATTAGAAGATGCTTATGCTAAATATCGAATTAGTGATGCGCTAATGATTACGTATAAATTGGTTAGAGATGATTTTAGTGGTTGGTTACTAGAAATGATCAAACCTGCTTATCAAAGCCCAATTGACGGAAAAACTTATAATGAAGTAATAGAGATATTAGAAGATACCTTGAAAATTGTACATCCTTTTGTCCCTTTTATATCAGAAGAGATTTGGCAAGATATTACTAAGAGAACACCCGAAGAGGCGTTAATCATATCAAGTTGGCCGAAGATGACTTCTGTTGATGAAAGTTTAATAAAAGAATTCGAGATTGCTGGGGATGTGATTTCCGGAATTAGAACGATTCGTAAAGAAAAGAATATATCGTTTAAGGAAACAATTGAATTATCAGTATTGAATAACGAAAATGCTCCTGTCACTTTTGATTCTGTAGTGGCCAAACTGGGTAATATTTCATCTTTAAATTATGTAAAAGATAAGGTTGATGGAGCGCTTTCTTTTAGAGTAAAATCTAATGAATATTTCATACCTATATCTGGGGCTATTAATGTAGAGGATGAAATTAAAAAGCTGACAGAGGAGCTAACATACACTGAAGGGTTTTTGAAATCCGTTCAGAAAAAACTCCAAAATGAACGTTTTGTAAACAATGCGCCCGAACAAGTTATTGCTAATGAACGAAAGAAAGAAGCGGATGCGGAAGCTAAAATAGCTACTTTGAAATCTAGTCTTTCTAGTTTAGGATAGTTATTAAATTTTTTAGTGAATAAAAAAAGCACTTTGATCTTAATGGTTTAAAGTGCTTTTTTATATGTCGGTAATATGCTTATTAACCAGTTCTATATATTTTAATTTAGCTTCTTCCGGAGTAAGGTTCTTTACCTGAAACAGCGCATTGAGTTTAAATGCATTTCTAAGCTCACTATTTCCGGATGGAGTATAAAAACCCTCGGTATATGTTGCTTGTTTATAGTATGCATAGAAATGTAGCATAACATCAGGTGGCAATTCTATTTTGGTATTGCAAGCTTTTTCAAAAGCCTTTTGGAAAGTGATATTTAATTCCTCATTGGTCATAACTATACGCTAGCGATAATACTTTCTCCTCCTTTAACTTTTTGGTTTAGTGAAACATTAATTTCCGTTCCTATTGGTAAATACACGTCCACTCTGGAGCCGAATTTAATAAACCCACTATCAGAACCTTGGATTACTTTTTCGCCTTCTTTAGCATAATTTACGATTCTTTTTGCTAATGCCCCAGCAATTTGTCGATAAAGAATCTCAACAAAACTATTTTTCACAACAACTGTAGTTCGTTCATTTTCCTCAGATGCTTTGGGATGCCAGGCAACAAGATATTTTCCTGGATGGTACTTGCTGAATTTTACATCTCCATTAATTGGATGTCTGGTAACATGAACATTAATTGGAGACATAAAAATAGAAACTTGTAATCTATTTTCTTTGAAGTATTCTTTTTCAAATACCTCTTCTATTACGACTACTTTGCCATCTACCGGAGCTACTATAGTATTGTCGTTTATATCAGTATGTCTCTTAGGATTTCTGAAAAATTGTAATATTAAGATCAAAAAGATCAATGTGACCAAAAATATACCAATAATCCATTCATCTATCTGAATCGATACGTAAGATGCTGCATTAATACCTAGAAAAAGTACTATTGCTACCGAAATAATTTTATAACCTTCTTTATGAAACATGCTTCAATATTTGTAAAAATGCATATAAAAATGGACTAGCAAATATAATACTATCCAAACGATCAAAAATCCCACCATGACCAGGCATTATAGATCCACTATCTTTTACTCCAGCTTGCCTTTTGAATTTAGACTGTATAAGGTCACCTAGAGTACCAAAAATACTCATAATTATACTTATAATCAACCAGATCATAATTGATAAGGTATCAGAAAATATTGATATTAAGTATCCAGCTAATAAAGTAAAAAGAAAACCTCCTACAAACCCTTCAATTGTTTTTTTTGGGGATATACGTTCTAATAACTTACGTTTTCCAAAATTTTTACCAACCAAATAGGCAAATGTGTCATTCGTCCAAATCATTAAAAGAGGTCCTGCTACCATAATAGGATTGTATTCGTTATCATATGATGGTATAAGTGTTAAAAACACTATTGATGTAATAAGGTAAAATATACTGGTGAAATATTTTCTTTTTTCGAACATCGGAATTATTCGAATTGTAATAAGATCTCTAACTAAAAATAATTGTGTAATTATAGTAAGTCCTAGAACGACTAGAGTAACTGTATATGGTGTGGAAAAATTTGGGGTATGGAATAAGAGGAAAAAACCAATAAATATAAAATATAGCCAGGCTTTTTTTAAATGAATTAATTTCTGAAATTCATAAATACAGATAATACCAAAGACAAAGAATACTCCAATGAAGGTATATTTATGAGTAAATATAGAAATTAATAATATCGAGATATATAAAAACCCCGATAAAGACCTTGTAAGCAGTTCCTTCATATTATAAATCTTCCAGCAGCAGCAAATATAGATTTTTTGAGCTACTTCCGTAGCTTAAGAAGTCTTTTTCTTTTTGCGGTTCGAAGTTTTTAATAGTAGTAATGTTCGAAGGAATTGAGTTTTTGTTTTTTTCTTTAATTCCTTTTAAACCTTCGCCAATAGTATTAACTAATTGACTAGTAGATGCTAGTATAACAAAGTTATCAGGTAGTTCAGTTAATTTTTTTTCTCTTAATTGATTAGAAGAGATAAGGATTGCTCCGCTATCCGCAATAAGATATTCACAAGTAGCGAAAAAGAACGATGACGGTAGTTTTTTGACATAGTTAAGATTGAATCCAGAAAACTTATGCTCCAGTCCCATGTCAAAACAGCATACATCTTGTTCGTACCAATCATTTTCTAATAGGATCTTGTCAAAAGAATCAAGGACTTCTTCTTCACTATCGCAATACAGAAATTTGCCTCCATTTCTTTTGAAATTAATCATAAAGCTTTCATCAACCGGAAGATTGATTTCGGGCATGTATTTACTGCGATCTTCAGCGTGACGTTCCTTACTCTTTTGGTCTGATTTAGATTTTGAGGAAAATAATCTTCTAAATAGACTCATTTTTTAAATTCGATCGGGGATTACGGGTTAACAATACTTCCAAAGATAAAAAAATCTTAATCCAATATTCTTATTAGATTAAGATTTTTTTATTTTACTAGTAAAAATTACTATAATATACTAAGAAGGTTCTATTATAGTCTCTCCTTTTTTATCAAATGGACGCTCTCCAAAAATTTTCTCTAAATTATCTTTAAAGATGACTTCCTTTTCTAACAATACTTCTGCAAGTTCGGTTAACTTGTCTTTATTGTTCTCTAATAATTTAATAGCCCTTTGATATTGTTCTTCAATAATATTTGATATTTCCTTGTCTATAAGTTCACTTGTTTGTTCACTATAAGGCTTGGTAAATCCATATTCATTTTGACCAGAAGAATCATAATACGTTAAGTTTCCAATTTTATCATTAAGACCATATATGGTTACCATCGCACGTGCTTGTTTAGTTACTTTTTCCAAGTCACTTAAAGCTCCTGTAGAAATTTCATTAAAAATGACTTTTTCTGCTGCTCGACCTCCAAGGGTTGCACACATTTCATCTAACATTTGATTAGGACGCACTATGAGTCTTTCTTCAGGAAGATACCAAGCTGCACCTAGAGATTGACCTCTAGGAACAATAGTTACTTTTACTAACGGAGCTGCGTGTTCTAGCATCCAGCTAACAGTAGCATGTCCTGCTTCGTGAAATGCAATTGCACGTTTTTCTCCAGGAGTAACTATTTTGTTCTTCTTTTCTAGTCCACCAACAATTCTATCTACAGCATCAAGGAAATCTTGTTTGCCAACTGCTTTATTTCCTTTACGCGCTGCTATAAGTGCTGCTTCATTACAAACATTGGCAATATCAGCACCAGAGAATCCTGGTGTTTGCTTAGATAAGAAATCTGTGTCCAGTCCTTCTTCTTTTTTTAGAGGCTTAAGATGTACTTCGAATATTTCTTTACGTTCTCTAACATCAGGTAAATCTACATATATCTGTCTGTCAAAACGGCCTGCTCTCATCAAAGCTTTGTCGAGCACATCAGCACGGTTAGTGGCAGCAATAACAATTACATTTGTATTTGTACCAAAACCATCCATTTCTGTTAAGAGTTGATTTAAGGTATTTTCTCTTTCGTCATTAGATCCTGAAAAATTACTTTTTCCTCTTGCTCTACCAATAGCATCAATCTCGTCAATAAAAATAATGGCAGGAGATTTTTCTTTTGCTTGTTTAAAAAGATCACGTACTCTAGAAGCACCAACTCCTACAAACATTTCTACAAAATCAGATCCTGATAAAGAGAAGAAAGGTACTTTAGCTTCACCAGCTACTGCTTTTGCTAACAATGTTTTTCCTGTACCAGGAGGTCCTACTAATAATGCTCCTTTAGGTATTTTTCCTCCTAATGAGGTGTATTTTTCAGGGTTTTTTAGGAAATCAACGATTTCTTGAACTTCTTCTTTTGCACCTTCGAGACCAGCTACATTTTCAAAAGAAACTTTTACATCTGTATTCTGATCAAAAAGTTTTGCTTTGGATTTTCCGATATTAAAAATCTGCCCTCCGGCACCTCCACCAGCACCACCACTCATTCTTCGCATTATGAATATCCAAACACCAATGATTAATGCGAATGGCAGTAAAGTAATGAAAAGGTCGCCCCACATATTGCTTTCTGTGTCGTAACCTACTTCAGTAGATACTCCATTATCACTTTTTATTCTAGCAATTTCATTCTCGAAATTTTGCAGATCTCCAAATTCGAATTCATAGTCAGGGTCATTAGGACTCTGAGGTAAGATAGAATTCTTTTTATTCTTGGAATGTTTTTCCTGGCTTTTTGCTTCCTGAGTCAGGAAAACCTTTGCTTTTCTTCTATTAATGATTAGTACACGTGCTACTTCGCCATTACTTAAGAAATTGTTGAAATCTGAAGGGGTGGTTTCTGGGGCTGATCCCATATTGCTACCGCCTAAAAAATTTAATGCTAAAAATCCAACAATTATAATTGCATAAATCCAATATGCACTAAATTTTGGTTTTTTATTAGGTTCTACTTTTTTATTTTCTTTAGCCATTTATGCTTTTTTTAATAGTTTGTTTCAATAGTTGTTGTTTTCGCGTCTCCCCATAATCCTTCAATGTCATAAAATTCTCTGATGTGTTTTTGGAAAACATGTACAACTACATTTACATAATCAATCAATACCCATTCTGCATTTTCGCTTCCTTCTACATGCCAAGGCTTGTCTTTAAGTGATTTGCTTACTGTTTTTTGGATGGAGTTAACAATGGCATTTACTTGAGTATTAGAAGTTCCGTTACAAATAACAAAATAACTACAAACCGTATTTTCGATTTCTCTTAAATCTAATATACTAATGTCATTACCCTTTACTTCTTCAATACCTTTAATAATTTGAGTTATTAATTGATCAGTACCGATTTCTTTTTTAGTCATGCATTTTTTTAATTTGTGTAAAGTTATTACTTTTTATGGTTTTAATGTCCGTATTTGTGGACATTTGTAAAAACTTTCACATCGTTATTTATGGATATAATCAAAGTTGATGCCATTGACTCTACAAATACTTTTCTTCGGGATATGAATCGCGAGAAAAATTTGGTTAAACCTGTTTGTGTTATTGCAAGAGAACAACTAAAGGGTAAAGGGCAAATTGGTACAACTTGGCAAAGCAACCCTGGAGAAAACCTTACGTGTAGTGTGTTTATGCCTGTTGATGAACTCGATGTGATGGATCAGTTTTATATTTCTATCACAGTTTCTCTCGCTGTATATGATGTTTTGTATTCTTTAATGCTCCCCAAATTATCCATAAAATGGCCAAACGACATTCTGTCAGACAGGTTCAAAATTTGTGGTATATTAATAGAGAATGTTGTTAATAATGGCAGATTAAGAGGTGCTATTGTTGGTGTTGGAATAAATGTAAATCAACAAAATTTTGAAAATCTTCCGCGTGCAGCGTCTATCAGGAAAATTTTAGGAAAGAGTTTTAACTTAGATGAAATACTGTCTTTATTGTTAACAAAGTTAGAATACCGTTTTTCTGTGCTTAATACTTCTGTATTTACAATTCTTAAGAAAGAATATGAATTATTACTTTTTAGAAAAAACAAACCCTCTACATTTTTAGATGCAAAGGGTAATTCTTTCGTTGGTATTATTCAAGACATTACTACTTTCGGTAAACTTCAGATACTTTTAGAAGATGAAATCGTAAAAAGTTTTGATTTGAAAGAAGTAAGGCTACTTTATTAAGCAATGAGAGATTAATTTTGTTAATGGCTTAATGAGGAAAAGAATTAAATTATTAAAGTTTAAATTAATATTTTACTCACATACTCAATTTATAGTTTACTAATATTTTCACTTAGCGTATTAATGAAATTCTGGATTGGGTTCTTGATCATCATACCCATCATTGCGTTAAACTGACCTTCAAAAACAAGTTGAGTTGTACTTTTTCCACTTTCAGTATCTACGATATTTGCAGTAAGTGTAAAAGGTAATTTTTCGCTAGCAGCGCCAAGAACAACAGTTGAGTACTCAGTACTTCCTTTTTGTTCTAAAACGATTTCTGGCATTCCTTTTAGTTGGAAAAGAAATCTTGAGTCGCTTAGTTTTTCGAATTTTTGTTTGCTTTCTGGCATTAATTGTTCGAAGTTTTCAACCTTTGTTAAAAAATCAAATACTTCTTGTTGAGTTTTTTCTACAGTAACTGTAGGGCTTTCTAAGTTCATTGAGATTAAAAATTTATTGATTCCACTCTGCTGGATTAATTCTCCAGTTTTGTAGCGTTTTTTGTTGCTCTTCTGTAATATAATTAGTGTCTAATGCTTGTTCCAGAAGATTTTCATAATTACTTAAAGTGTGCAAAGATAATGCCGCTTCTTCAAAGTTTTTTGAAGCAATATCAAAACCGTAATTAAAAATTGCGACCATCCCTTTTACATTTGCATTAGCTTCATTCAAAGCTTTAACTGCATTAAGACTGCTTTTTCCAGTGCTTATAAGATCTTCTACTACAACTACATTTTTTCCAGAAGGTACAATTCCTTCTATTTGGTTTTTTCTTCCGTGTTTTTTTGCTTCTGGCCGAACATAAATAAATGGTAGGTTTAGTTGCTCAGCTACAAGCATTCCGATGCCAATCGCACCAGTAGCTACACCAGCTATTACATCGGGTTTGCCATATTTTTCTTCGATAAATTTAGCGAGGTTCTCTCTTAAAAAGTTACGAATAACTGGATATGAGAGGGTAACACGATTATCACAATAGATTGGAGATTTCCATCCTGAAGCCCAAGTAAAAGGTTCTTGCGGTTGTAATTTAATTGCATTAATTTGCAATAATAGTTCAGCAGTTTTTTTTGCTGTATTTTTATCAAAAATCATAGTTGCAAATGTATAAAGTTTTTGTGAATAATACGCCTATTATTCTATCTACAAAAAAGGGAATTGAAGATTATGAAACAATTCATATCAAAGAAGTAGAATTTCCTAAAATTATCAGAAATATTTTGCGAAAAGAAGATGAAGGTGTAGAAGCAAAATATCATTTCTATCATAAAATTGAGGATAAACTTTTAGAGCATTTGTATGCTAAATTACCAGTTGTGGTCGCAGGAGGAGGAAAGGTGTATAATGCTGATAAAGAAATTTTATTTATTAAGCGTAATGGTAAATGGGATTTACCAAAAGGTAAAGTAGAGAAAAAGGAGCATTTAGAAACTGCCGCAATCCGCGAGGTAGAGGAGGAGACTGGAGTTACAGGGTTAGAAATCACCAAGTTTTTATATAAAACGTTTCACGTTTTTAAGAGAAATGGAGAATTTCGATTAAAAGTTACCTACTGGTTTGAAATGATTACAGAGTTTGATGGCGAATTGGTGCCTCAGAAAAATGAAGGAATTACCAAGGTGAAATGGAAAAATAGGAAAAAAGCAAAAAAAGCATTAACGAATTCTTATGCGAATATAAAAAAGCTTTTTTCACACGATTATTTGTCTTAGAATGCAATTTACATTTAGTATATACTATTTAATAAACTTATAGTGAAATCATATTTAATAATATTCCTTTTATTGGTTGGCAGTATGTATGCTCAGTCGCATAAGGAATATCCTCCAGTAATTGAAGATTTCAATAAGGATAAGGTCTTGGATACGTTATATTCTTTTTATGAAAGCGGAAGTACATTTGGTGGAACTGATGTTAAAATTGTGAATGGTAAAACTGCTGAAGTCTATGAATTTAGCGACTACAGTTGTTATTGCCAGATGAAATCAGTGTATTTGGTGCCATCAATATTGAATAAGCCAGAAAATCAACCCTTCTTATCGGTTATCCAAAAGAGATTGTTTCCTGTGATTAAAAAAAATCCAGACCCTTCACTTCAATGGATTATTAATGGGTATTCTTCAAACCAAAAGCTTTCACAAAATGAATATTTTAATTTAATCATTCACCCTAAAATTCATTGGAGTACTAAAAAAATTAAAATACCTGAAGAGAATTATAGTCTTATTCTAGAAGGAGATGAACTGGATATATTTCAGAATGAAGAAGATTCGTTATCCCTAGGAGATCGTGGAAAAGCATTTTTGAGATATTGTGGTAGATGTTTATTGTACAATAAACCTTCGCCAGAGTTAGTAGCCAATACTGATACCTATAAAGTATATAAAACTTCTCACGGGATATTTGTGGAAAAAGAAGGGCTACAAAAATGGGTTCTTGTAAATGATATCGGTTTAACAGGAAGTCCTGAAAAATTAAGATGGGATTCCATCATACAGGTTGTGTTAATAGATAGGTATCTAATTGTTCAATTTTCTGGAGCCCCTGACGTATTTGATAACATTTTTGTTACTAATATAGAAACTGGTGTGGTGGGAAGATTGAAACATGTATTTAGACGAAATGTAAAAGATTATGGTTCGGAATTAGTAAGAGGCGATATGATACGATATAATGATGAAAATGATGAAGAAGAAGCATCTTTTTTTGTGAAATATGAAGACGTTTTCAATGAGCTGGAAAATCTTTCTAAAGCTCTGAAAAATTAAATAGGTTGTTCTTTTGAATATTTCAGACCATAATATATCAGAAAAAAGAAT
Organism: Aquimarina sp. BL5; assembly: GCF_003443675.1. Classification (NCBI taxonomy): domain Bacteria; kingdom Pseudomonadati; phylum Bacteroidota; class Flavobacteriia; order Flavobacteriales; family Flavobacteriaceae; genus Aquimarina; species Aquimarina sp. BL5. The sequence continues at coordinate 4,951,005 of NZ_CP031963.1, forward strand.
TTTTGTCATTTAACATTTAAAAATAATGAGGTTAATTATAAAAATACTTTTCTTTCTGTTTATTGTTCTTACTACTCAGGGTATGCCAGCACAGCGAGCAGGCCAAAAAATTTCCGATTCAGGTTATTTTTCAGGACCGGGATATAGTAGAATAGAGATTGTAATAGAACGAACAGGGCGCTATTGCAAAATTAGTGTCTTTACAGATGGCAGAGGACAATATTACCGTGCAGAAACCGAAAAATGAAGAAGTACTCTTGAAGCTTCTCAAACCAAAGAAGATTCTATCAAATTAATGAAGAAAGCTCCAAAGGATATGATTACTAGGAATACTTACGAATTGACGGTTGAGGAGTATGAAAATATAGTTAAAGCAATTACTAGTATCGATTCTTCGAAGATTTATGAAAATATTGGAATGGCTTTTCGTGATGGTTACCACTGTGAGATTGAGTATGGTAATTCTTTTAATAGTATAAAATATAAATTACACTCTCCTGGATATAAAGGTGAAAACAGAAGTCCAAATTTCTCTAAAGCCTGTAGATTGATTTTAGAAGCAGCATTTATTAAACCAAGAAAAGTATTGTAGTTGTATTTACTTCAGAATCCTGTAAACAGGATACCTCATATGTGCTTTCTCATAGTTGTTAGATTGCTTATGAATCCAATCCAATTGCTTATACCAGTTTTTGGCAAAAGCAGTATCTTTTTTCTTTTCTTCGAACTTTTGTTCCAGATTTCGGTCATTTTTTAAGAGTTCCAACGCTTTATCCTCCCAAACATATGGAGAAAACCCTTCTTTTTGTTGTAGAATAGTGTCGAAGAAATTCCAATTAAAAAATGAATCAGGAGCTTCTGGCTCCAATGTCTCTACTAAATATCTAAATCCTTTTTGATTCGTAGGAATGATTAAATCTCCTTTTTTAAAAACTATTTCTTCAACGTTCTTATTAACGGTTGTTGCATAATGTAAATAGTGACCTTCATAAGGCGTTTTTCGGCTTTTGTAATCATTAATGTGATATACTTCTACGGATATAGTCGAATCTTTTTCTAAGGTTTTGTATGTTATTTTATTTAGATCTAATTTCTCTATTATATTCCACCAGCCTTTGGGGATTATATAAGAAGCGGGAATTGTTATTTGGGAAGTAGGAGAGAAGTAGTTTCGATATCGAATTTCTCTAGTATATGGTTTGTTTTGATCATACTTTAATCGTTTCGCTCCTGTAATTTCGCTATCTATATACTCGCCTTCATATCCTTTAAAATTGAATTTAGTGACTTTGGTTGTATCTACTTTCCAGTTTACCGAATATGTTTTCTGTTTTGGTAAATCAATAAAAGTCTGCTCGCGAAGTGATCTAATTTTTTTACCATCTTTTTCTGTAATGTCGATCATGGACTTCATTAGTTCATAGGTACCTTCTACTCTTGGCTTGTAAGGTTTTAGCATATGAGTTTCAACCATCATTCCTAAAGTATTCCATAAAGTTGTATATCCAGTAGAATATCTAGGAGAATCCATAAACTGCGTCCAGCCTTTATCGGGAGTAGTTCCCCAAACATTTACATAAGGTGTAATATCCCAATTTTTATTAGTTAGAGATGCTTCGAGTTGTGGATGCATTTCGGTATTTAGATAATCACCAAGTTTACCATTTAATTTATTATGTTGTGTAAACAAATGGGTTAACGTATATTGATAATCAGCTCCATTACTTACGTGATTGTCAATAAAAACATCAGGTTGTACTAAATGAAAAATCTTAGCAAAGGTTTGAGCATTTTTTGTGTCATTTTTTATAAAATCGCGATTCAGATCATAATTACGAGCATTTCCTCTGAAACCATATGCTTTAGGGCCATTTTGATTAGTTCGAGTACCTGTATTACGATTTAATGCACCGCCAATGTTGTAGACAGGAATAGCTGTTATGACCGTGTTTTTTGGCGCTTCAATAGTTCCTTTAGCAATATCTCTAAAAAGTAGCATTGTTGCGTCAATACCATCGCTTTCTCCAGGATGAATTCCATTATTGATTAGTAGAATACGTTTGGTTTTACGAATTTTTTCAAAATCAAACTCTTTATCAGGGTTAAGAGTAATTATATGTAAAGGATTGCCACTATCAGTCAAGCCAATTTCTTGAATATTGATTTCTGGATATGCTTCAGAAAGATTTTTATAATAAGTAATCACTTCTGTATACGTTGGTGTTTCAGTGCCGTTACTTTTTTCGAAAATAGTGGTGAAATCTATATTTTCAGTAGATTTTTTTTCCGAAATATTGCAGGAAAAAATCATTAGTAAGCTGATAGTGAGAAGTGTAATTCGCATAGGTGATATGTGTAAGGGCTAAATATACTAAGTTTTATGATTTTTAAAACTCCTATAACGTTTTAGTTTGTATGATGTGTAGAATAGCAATTGAATTTACTTGTCAGGCCATAAAATAACTGTATTTTTGCAGCCTCAAAATAGACTGATTATGACTGAGTTTGTAAGAAAAAGAGTGGCAAATGCCAAAAATGATATTTTATCTGGTTTAACTGTTGCTTTGGCTTTAGTTCCTGAAGCGGTGGCTTTTGCTTTTGTTGCAGGAGTAGATCCTTTGGTTGGATTATATGCAGCATTTATGATTGGATTGATCACTTCTATTTTCGGAGGACGTCCAGGTATGATTTCTGGAGCAACTGGTGCATTGGCAGTAGTAATGGTAAGTCTTGTGGCAGAAGGAAATGCAATGGGGGCAGAGGGAGAACAATTAGGATTGTATTATCTCTTTGCAACAGTAATCTTAATGGGTGTTATCCAAATGCTAGCAGGTGTTTTTAAGCTTGGTAAGTTCGTGCGTTTGATACCACATCCAGTGATGATGGGATTTGTTAACGGTTTAGCGATTGTAATTTTTCTTTCTCAGTTAGGTATGTTTCCGGATATGGTGTCTGAAGATGTTTCCTTTTGGGGAGATATGGGTACTTGGTTTAGTGAGTTTTTTACTAGTTTGACAACAAATGGTTCTATATGGATTATGCTTGGGTTTGTGTTGTTAACCATGTTGATAATGTGGGGCTTACCTAAAATTAAAGCTACGGCAAAGTTGCCAGAAGCGTTAATTGCTATTTTGATAGTTTCTGCAATAGTAATTCTCGGTAAATTGGATGCGGCTACTGTAGGTAGTTTTATTAGAGATGGTGGAGGAGAAGGTCTTAAAGGTGGTTTGCCGCAATTTCAATTCGATATTTTTAATAAAGTGCCAATGAATTGGGAGACATTGTATTTTATAGGACCTTATGCGATAATTCTAGCTGCAATTGGTTTGATAGAATCATTAATGACATTAAATCTAATAGATGAATTAACAGAGACGCGTGGAAACTCTAATAGAGAATGTCTAGCCCAAGGAGGTGCAAATATTGTGACAGGTCTTTTTGGTGGAATGGGAGGTTGTGCAATGATTGGGCAATCCATTATTAATATCAAAGGTGGTGGACGTACGCGTTTATCTGGGATTGTAGCTGCGGTGACATTATTGATGTTTATATTGTTTGCATCCGGATTAATCGAGCAAGTTCCTATTGCCGCATTGGTCGGAGTGATGTTTATGGTAGTGATTGGTACGTTTGCCTGGTCTAGTTTTAGAATATTGAATAAAATTCCTTTAACGGATGCTATTGTTTTGATTTCGGTTTCTTTACTAACTGTATTTTTTGATTTGGCAGTAGCGGTAATTGCAGGAGTAATTATGTCAGCACTGGCTTTTGCCTGGGAAAACGCTAAGAAAATCCGCGCAAGAAAACATATTAAAGAAGATGGTACGAAAGTATATGAAATCTGGGGGCCTTTGTTCTTCGGAAGTATACAAGCTTTTAATGCTAAATTTGATGTGGCTAATGATCCTGAGAATGTAGAAATTGATTTTATGGAATCGCGTGTAAGCGATCATTCTGCGCTAGAAGCTATTTTTAATCTTGTTGGTAAATATGAAGAAGCTGGTAAAAAAGTTCGTGTAAAACACCTGAGCGAAGAATGTCAGGCGTTGATGATTAAAGCTTCTCCTAGATTAGCTAGTGTTATAGAGCATGATATTGATGATCCAAGATATCACGTTATGGCTAAAGTTATGAAATAAATGATATCCTAAAAGACAATTATATCGTATTGTTTTATGCTTTCTCGAAAAGCCTCTTCTGACTTTTAGCTTAAAATTAAGATTTGGGATTAGCTCTATTTCAATTTTTAAAATAAGTCGAAAAATACTTTTCTTATTATCTTTTTTTAGATTGAAAACTTATGAAGCTTTGATCGGATGTTTTTTTGTTCATAAGTAATAATAGAAGCTTTATATAGTTATAGTTTGAGTAGTAACCAACTTAACTTAAGGATTCATGAGAAAAATAATATCTATTTACTTTTTATTAGCTATTTTTTTTGTTAGTACAACTCTTAAAGCACAGGTGACCAACATAAGTGTTGGAGAATCTTTTCAGTTTATAGAAGGCCCAGTTTGGGATGGAGAAGAATTTATTTACTTCACAGATATTCCGAATAATACAATTGTAAAATACTCTGTAGTTCAAAATACATTTTCTGCTATTACTACAAACTCTAATCGAGGAAATGGATTGATGTTTAATGCAGATAAGAATCTTGTTGTTTGTGAAGGGAGTGCCGGTAGAATTACCGAGCGTAGTATTAATGGAGATATCATAAATACTATTGTTTCAGAATATGACAATGTTCGTTTTAATAGCCCTAATGATCTTTGTATAGATGCTAGAGGTGGGATATATTTTACGGATCCAACTTTTGGGAGTACAGAATTTCAGCCTAACAATAGTGTGTATTATTTAAATTCAGAAGGAGTAACTACTCGACTTATTGATGATATGCAAAAGCCAAACGGAATTCTACTTTCTAATGATGGAAATATACTTTATATCAATGATACATTCAGTGACGAGATAAGAGCATATGATGTACAGGAAGATGGAAGTCTAGTTAATCAAAGAGTTTTTGGAAAGCTCATAATTCCTGCTAATAACGGAACAAATACAGGTGCTGATGGTATGGCTACTGATGTAGAGGGGAACTTATATGTAACGAGTACAGAAGGAGTACAGGTGTTTGATAAAGATGGAAATCGGACTCGGGTTATAAGTGTACCTGAAAAAACAACTAATTGCACATTTGGAGGAGTAGATAAAAAAACACTTTTTATTACTGCAGAAAAGAATTTGTATACGATTCCACTGGATGTTATGGGTTTTCAGCATCCTTTTGATTTACCTGATTTTATGATATTGTCTATTGATGATATCGATGGAACTCACGCCGATACATTGTTTTTTCCTAATCCAGTAATTAACAATACGGTAATTATTAAAAGCACCAATTTTGACTTTAGTAATACGACTTTTATGTTATATAACCTCAATGGTAAAAAAGTTTCAGAACCTGATTTTTATGTCGGGAATAACTCCCAAATACTTAAATTTGATGATGCTTTATCAAGAGGTGTATATATACTTAAAATGGAAGGAAATCATCCATCAATTACCAAAAAAATTGTTTTAGAGTAAGTTAGATGTATATCTCTTGATGTCAATTTTTTTAATAAAAACACTAATAAATGGATATTCCTTTTGAGCCTGTAGTTTTTGGTATTAAAGTGAATATCCATTTGGTTTTAGAATATGCTGCTTTTTTTGTTGGGTTTCGGTATTATCTAGTTTTAAAAAAGAATACGACAGACTCAATATCTTCTTCTAATAGGTTGTCAATAATTATAGGAGCAGTATTCGGAGCATTTTTGGGATCCAGGATTATTGGTTTTTTAGAAAATCCCTCCTTTTTATCATTTAACCTAGAATATCTAGTACAGCTGCTAAGTGCTAAAACTATCATGGGTGGTCTTTTTGGAGGCTTGCTTGGGGTTGAGTTAGCCAAGAAAATAATTGGAGAAAAAAAATCGTCTGGTGACTTATTTACATTTCCTATTATACTTGGAATTATTATAGGAAGAGTAGGTTGTTTTTTGGCTGGAATCAAAGAGTTTACTTATGGAAAAGAGACATCTTCTTTTTTAGGAATGGATTTGGGAGATGGTTTATTAAGATATCCAATCGCACTTTTCGAATTGATATTTCTAATACTATTATGGGTTGTTTTAAAACGATATCAAAGTAAACTCTATTCAGCATCTGGTTTGCTTTTTAGGTATTTTATGATTTCTTATTTTTTGTTTCGTTTTTTGATAGAGTTTTTAAAACCAAATACTTTTTTCGTTTTAGGACTTAGTAGTATTCAGTATTTATGTATCTTATGCTTGATTTACTACCAAAAAACTATCCGAAAATTCTTTTATGCCAACTAGAAATTATACGTACTACGATTTTACATTAAGTTTATGTCCTACCTGTCTTAAAAGAATTGACGCTAAAATTGTTTTTGAAGATGACAAGGTTTTTATGCTAAAACGATGTCCAGAACACGGCAGATCAAAAGTGTTGATAGCTGATGATATCGAATATTATAAGAATATCAGGAATTATAACAAACCTTCAGAATTTCCTTATAAATTCAACATGGCTACCGATTATGGATGTCCATATGATTGTGGATTATGTCCTGATCATGAACAGCATTCCTGTTTATCTATTATCGAAGTTACGGATAGATGTAACTTGACCTGTCCTACGTGTTATGCATCTTCATCACCTCATTATGGCAGACATAGAACACTGGATGAAATAAAGAAAATGTTGGACACTATTGTCGAAAATGAGAAAGAACCCGATGTGGTTCAGATTAGTGGTGGTGAGCCAACAATACATCCTCAATTTTTTGAGATACTTGATTATGCAAAACAATTACCCATTCGGCATCTAATGGTGAATACAAATGGAGTCAGAATTGCTAAGGATCTAAAATTTGTGGAACGATTAGCAGGATATATGCCGGATTTTGAAATCTACTTGCAATTTGATTCATTAAAAGCAGAGGTTTTAGAAAAATTGAGAGGAGAAGATCTTACTAAGGTAAGAAAGAGCGCAATCGAAAACTTAAACCAGTTTAATCTCTCTACCACGCTAGTAGTTACCTTAGAAAAAGGATTGAATGATGAAGAGATAGGAGAAATTATCACTTTTGCTACTAAGCAGAAATGTGTAAGAGGAGTAACGCTCCAGCCTACGCAAATTGCTGGTCGATTAGAAGATTTTGATACACAAGAAAATAGAATTACGTTAACAGAAGTTCGTAGAAAAATACTGGAACAATTTCCTGTTTTTGAATCTGATGATTTGATTCCTGTACCATGCAATCCAGATGCTTTGGTAATGGGATATGCATTAAAGAACGAAGATGGTATTATTCCTTTAACTCGCTATATTAATCCTGCTGATTTATTAGATAATGGTAAGAATACTATTGTTTATGAACAAGATACCGAATTGCACGGTAAAATGTTAGAATTGTTTAGCACAGGGAATTCTGTAGATGTAGCCTCAGAGAATCTTAAATCTATTATGTGTTGTTTGCCAGAGATTGATGCACCAGATCTAGGGTATGATAATTTATTTAGAATTATTATCATGCAATTCATTGATGCGTATAATTTTGATGTAAGGGCTATTAAAAAATCGTGTGTTCATATAGTGAATAAGGATTATAAAATTATCCCTTTTGAGACTATGAATCTTTTTTATAGAGATGATAAAAAAGAATATCTGGAACAATTAAGAAAAGAAACGGTATGATTGTAAATTCAATTTTATTAGAAGTGGGAAATCTCGATGGGTTGATTTATTTGATATTATTAGTATTGTTAGGTCCTCCTATATTTTTAGCACTTATAGGACTAATTCTTTTTAGAACTAAAAACCGCAAAGCAGGAAAAGTCTTTTTTATTCTTGCAGGGGTCTATCTTGTAGTTGGATTAGGAATTTGTGGAGCATTAATAAGTCAAAATTAATCTCTTTCTAGAAGGTACATGTGTTCATTAAGAATTTCATTTTTATCATTGATGTCAAATTCTGAAGCATACGTTTTTGCTAGACTATATTCATCAACATGCTCTTTTAAGGCGTATCCATCTATGTTTTGATAATATGAATTGGGTATGGTTTGATGAGAAAAAGAATCGTTTGTATCATTATTACTATCAAAATAATGAAGTAGTCTCTTGTAAACTTTGGTGTTTTCTATTTCAGGAAGATACGATACACTTCCTACTATATCACCTGGTTGTTGTAAGCCTTTGAAAACCTTGAATAATTTTTTCGTTGTTTGTTGATCCAAAAAGAATAATACTCCTTCTAATAATATAAAAACAGGCGCTTTTTTTATAAGCGGTTTTAACGACTTTACGATTTCTTCTTCCGAAAGAGTGTTAAAATCTAATGATACGTATAGTATATCACGATTGGGTAACTTCTCTTCCTGAATCCATTGATCTATTTTTTCCTTTTTATAATCAATAATATCTTTTTTATCAATCTCAATAGTTGAAACATTATCATCCATCAAGAATTGATACATACTAAAACCAGATCCAAAATTAATCAAAGTTCCATCTTTATTACTATCGAAAAAATATTTCATGCTTTCATAAAAAAATCTATTCCTAAGACTATGCATAATTGCTTCATGTACAGAAACATTTTCTAGAATTTCAGGAATCAAATTATCGGTAGAAGGATTGTTCCAAAGTTTAGCATATATATCTTTACTAACATCTTCATGCTGTGATCTATATGTAGATACTACAAAGGCAGTTTCGTGGATTTGCATACTATTAGAATCGATTGATTTATAAAATTATCAAAAATATTCTATTAAGTATTGATGGTTTTGTTATTTTTTAAAAGTGAGCATAAAAAAACACCGCTATTCCAAGCAAGAAAAAAGCGGTGTTTATAACATATTTATGTTAAAAATTATGGCAATAATCCAGTAATTTGTGTGGTATCAGTAATTATGCTGTCTTTTTCTTTTTTATCATTACTTGCTAATCTAGTACTTTCTTTACTGTCTATAGTAAATCCATTCTTGATCATCAATTCTTTATAAAAGTCAGTTTTGGTTGCAGTAGTTGTAGTAACTGTTTTGGTTTTTTTGATTTTAATGTCAAAATTATTAACAGCGATCAAAGTTTCATAAAAATCAATCTTAGTATTCTTAACATTATTAGATTCCTCTTTAGTAGTTTCTGTAAAAGTCGTTTCTTGAGCATTTACATTAGAGAAAGAAAATAAAATGATAATCGTAAGAATAATAGTTTTCATAATTTTTGGGGCTTAATGAAGTTATTACTTGATCTGTAGCAAATTTACAATCAAACACTTATGAAAAAAAACGATTTGTAATGTTTTAGATGAAGCGATATTTTATATCGATAAACAACACATATTTTACGGTTTAACCGTATTTTTTAGTATTGTTTTTTGTCCGTTTTTGTACTTTTTGTTGACTTATAGTCCTTTAAGCTTAAGGATTTACGTCAGAAATTGATTTATTTCTAAAGAAATAGATATTGTATATAATAATGGGTAATGTGTATCTTGTAATCGGTGGACTACAGGTGATAGTAAAAGTTTTGTTTACTAATATTACTTCAATGAAATTATTATATAAACGTTAGTTTTTTAAAATTTCTATTCAGAATATTCTCATCATCAACTTTTAGCCAATCACCTATTATCGTTGCGTATATACTCCTGAAATCTACACTGTACTTGATATCCCCGTTAGTATCTAGATTGGATAAGTTGGGTAATTCATTATACACGCCGGCTTTTTTAAGAGAACCGCTTATAGCAAGTACATTATTAGCTGCGCCATGATCCGTTCCGCGACTTCCATTTTGTTTTACCCTACGACCAAACTCAGAAAAAGTTAGTATCAGAGTGTCTTTAAATCTATTATTCTTTTTTAAATCTTTTACTAAGGCGCCAACAGCTTCAGAATATATTCCTAATAATCTATCTTGACTATTCACTTGATTAACATGACTATCAAAACCACCTAGCGAACTATAGAAAACTCTAGTTTTTAATCCAGAAACAATGAAATCAGCAATAGTTTTTAGATTTTTCGCAAATGGTGACTGTGGGTATTCGGTATTGGTTTTATATATTTTAGAAGTTTCATAGATGTAGGATGCAGATGAATACGTTTCAAGCATTGTCTTGTATAGATACCCTTGATTATCTTCGTCTAACATGTCTTTATGAGTGTTGTCTACAAGCTTATTAAAAAAGGGTTCTCTCGTAGTTCTGTATAATTGGTTAGGATCAGAAACAGCTATGCCGTTCATTTGATTTCCCTTCATAGCAAGAGATAGTGAGTTATCTACTTCTATTGCTTGATACGGATGCTGGCAACTAGCATCGAGATATCTGCCTACCCAACCAGTAGATAAATACTGGTTAGTATCACTAGCCGTTTGCCAGATGTCCGTACTCCTGAAATGTGATCTGTTTGGATTTGGATATCCTACATTGTTAATAATAGATACTTCGCCTTGATCATACAAGTCTTTTATTGCTCTTAAGTTATCATTAAAAGCTAGGTCGTTTGTTATTTTTAAGGTTTGCGTTGCTTTTTTAGAAATTGTTGGTCTTAAACTGTGATATATGTCATTACTAATTGGGATAATGCTATTTAAACCATCATTTCCTCCAGATAGTTGTATGATAATTACATTTTTATATCCAGATAATTGATCAGGTGTTAAAAATTCCATCCCTTTCAGAAATGAAGGGACTAATGCCATTCCCGAGGCAAAAACGGATTGTTTTAAAAAATCTCTTCTGTCCATAATCTTAAAGTTTTAGCAAAGTTGGTATTCAGGTAAGCTCATTAATTCAATAATGAAGTTTTTGGTGTCAGACGAATCAAGCTTTTTTATAATAGTGCTCGCTCCATTAGATGGCTTAGGTTGGATTATAAAATTCACTAGTTCCTTTTTATCTCTTTGTTCCAGAGAAGTAAGGAACCTTTCCCAATTTGGTGTAGCTTTTACTTTTTTCTCAATCTGAGATTTCATCTTTTTATAAAATTGTTGTCTCATCATCATCGTAGCTTCTTCGTCCGTTTCATTATGCCACTCGATCACTCCATTGTTTAAGGTTACCGATGCCAATTTCATTCTTAACATTAATGTAGAATTATCGATCCATGACCTTCCGCCTGGCCAGCCTGCTACATTAGGAGGAAGGAAAAGTGTTTGATTTAGTTTACGCTGCAGATAAAGGAGAACTTTCGGATCTTTATATACTACCTGAAATGGCTTGCTTAATCCTACTATCAATTCTATAGGAGATTTTATTTTGATTCCAACGTTTTGAGATTCATAAAACCAATTGCTCATGAATATCCTTCGCATTAAGGTTTCCAGACTATAATTAGATTCGTAAAAAGTAGTTGCTAATTCTTCAATATGTTTTGGATTTATTTTTTCGTTTACAAAATATCGATAGATCTTTTCTGTGATGTATCTGGCGGTTTGTTTTTGATCCAGAAGAATTTTAATAACATCTTCTCCAGTAAAATTTCCGGATTTTCCTAAAACTGTTTTAGATTCATAATCGTGTTGGTTTTTTCTAAAAACAAAAGAACCAGATTTATTAAAATTCCAACCCGTAAAGGCTCTTGCTGCTTCTTTGATATCTTTTTCTGTATATCCATTATCTCTGCCAAGTGTGAAAAGCTCCATGACCTCACGAGCGAAGTTTTCGTTTGGACTATTTTTTCGATTTTGTCTATTGTTAAGAAACAATAACATTGCAGGAGATTTTGAGACTTCCATTAACATATCTCCAAAGTTTCCTAATGCGTTTTTTCTAATAACATTATTGAGGTGAAGACTCGCTCTTGGAGTTTTTAGTCTAACAGCAAAATGATCATGAAAAAATAAAGTCATCTTTTCTCTTAGTACCTGTTTTGTTTCGGTAAGTTGTTTTATCCAAAGCACATTAAGTTCTAACATCTTTTGATTGCGAAGTTTTCGTAATTCTTTTCGTTCCTCGCGAGATAAGTCTTTTTGATTTTTAAGTAAACTACCAAAATCAAGTGCTAATGGAGTTTCTAGCTTACTTTCATAAAACAAACGATCTACAATCTGTTGTTTAGAAAGTCTCCTAACAGATTTTAATTCTGATGAAGAAATTCCGAAACCAGTTCTCCAATAAAGATGTTGTATCTGTTTATCCGATAAAGAAGTACTCATAATCACAGGCTTTGTCTATAGGACTGTAATTTCGGAAAAAGGTTTAATAAGAGTTTTAATTTTTATGCTCTATGAGATCCCATTTATTACCATATAGATCTTCAAAAACAACGACTGTTCCATAGATTTCTTCTCTAGGTTCTTCAAGAAAAGATACGTCATTAGATTTCATGTCATTATAATCTCTCCAAAAATCATCGGTATGTAGAAATAAGAAAACTCTACCACCTGTTTGATTTCCAATCGCTTTTTTCTGTTCTAAAGTGGCAGCTTCTGCCAATAGAATTATAGTTTCAGAACTATTACAAGGAGCTATGGTAACCCAACGTTTTTTATCACTTAGTTTAGTGTCTTCAATAAGTTTGAAGTTAAGCTTGTCTAAATAATAATGAATAGCTTCATCATAGTTTTTAACAACTAGTGTAATAGCTCCAATACCTCTTTTCATTATTAATTACAGGTTATTTCGCTCAAAACGGCAGTTTCATTTATAGCGTCATTTTGGGCTACATTTTCAGCGAAAAGAACAAATCTATCAAGTGCGTGAAAATTAGATCTCGCAGAAACCTCCATGGTATATATTCCAGGTGTATCAAATTGAACAAAAATATCGTGTGCATCATTATCACTTGTGGAGGATTGCCATTTCCATTGATCTGCAGCACCGCTTTTATAAATTTTAAACCAACCATCTTTACTAGAACCATTAGGAGTAGGAGATTGGCCGGTATCTGCGGGATATACAATACTTTCTCCTTTTTTACCATAAAAACTAGAAGCATCTGCAAATCGCAACCAAGAGTCATTATGCTCAGATCCGGATGTGCCATTAGTTACTCTAGATCTCCAGATAAACCTGTAAGTACCTTGATTGTTGATTTTTATTTTATAAGTAAGCAGCCCATTACCTGGAGTATTTGTAGATTGATCTCCAGTCCAAACCAGATAGTTTGTACCTAGAAACCCGGCAATTGTGTTTTCTTTTATCCAATCATTATGATCTGAAATACTTTCAAATTCTACAGCAATCAATCCATCTTTTTCTTCATAAATAGCAGTATTAGCATCCTGACATGCTACAGGATTAATATCATTACCAGTTGTGTCATCACTACTACAAGAGTAAAATATTGTGATAATAGAAAAGATTAGTATTAATTTAAAGAGGCTAGGTATAGATTGCATAAGTATAATTTTTGGGGTTTGACGAATTCTATATTTTTTTTACTCTCACTGTATCAGGAACTAATCCCGTGTAATCACCATTATTTCTGATAACATCACGAACAATGGATGATGAAATATAACTTTTTCCTGATGAGGTAAGTAGAAAAACTGTTTCTATTTCTGTTAGTTTTCTATTTGTATGAGCAATAGCTTTTTCAAATTCGAAATCTCCGGGATTTCTAAGTCCTCGCAGAATGAAATTAGCATTCTGTTGTTTACAGAAATCTACGGTAAGTCCCTTGTAGGTCATTACCTTTACTTTTGGTTCGCCTTTAAAAGCTTCTTCGATGAAATGTTTCCGTTCTTCCAAAGAGAACATGTATTTTTTTTCGGCATTAACACCGATTGCTAATATAACTTCGTCAAAAAGAGTCAATCCTCTTTCGATAATATCATAATGTCCTAAAGTAATTGGATCAAATGAACCTGGAAAAACAGCTCTTCTCATAAGTGATTTGTGATAGTTTATATAAAGATAGGTAAAGTTACGAAGTAAAAAATTAGTTTTATATCTAATTTAGGATGTCAACTATTTATCCGCTTTTATTGCTTCTTCAATAGTATTGGTTAATAATTCTGGCAAACTAATACCTGCAGCAATTGCTTGTTGAGGTAAAATACTAGCTTCGCTAAATCCTGGGTTAGTGTTCATTTCTACAAAATGAGGTTCTCCATTATGAAAAATATATTCGCTTCTAGAGAAACCTTTCATTTTAAGTATCTGATATATTTTTAAAGCGAGATTTTTAACCTTTTCCTTATCTACCTCACTAAGTCTGGCAGGCGTTATCTCTTGTGATTTCCCCAAATATTTAGCTTCGTAATCAAAGAATTCATTTTCAGAAACAATTTCAGTAATTGGTAATACTAGGTCTTCTCCTTTATAAGTAATTACGCCTACAGAAACTTCTGTTCCACTTAGAAAAGATTCTATGATAATCTCATTATCTTCTTTGTAGGCTAAATCAATGGCAGGTAGCAGTTCTTCTATGGTCTTAACTTTAGAAACTCCATAACTACTGCCAGCTTTGTTAGCTTTGACAAAACAAGGCAAACCTACAGTATTGATTATAGATTCGGTCTGTATTACATCCCCTTTATTTAAGAAATAATTTTTGGCAGTTGGAATTCCGTATGGTTTTAGAGTACTAATACAATCTCTTTTATTAAAAGTAAGCGCAGCCTGATAAAAATCACAAGCAGTTTGTGGAATCCCGATTAATTCAAAATATGCCTGTAACAAACCATCTTCTCCCGGAGTGCCGTGAACAATATTAAAGGCAGCATCAAAATTGATTTTGGAACCATCAAGAAATAGTGAAAAATCATTTTTGTCTACATTGGTTTTTTGATCATTGTCATCAACATAAAACCAGGAATCTTTAGTAATATGAATGCGATAAGGTTGGTATAAATTTTTATCCAGATGCTTGTATACTACGTTTCCACTTTGGATAGAAATATCAAATTCACTAGAGTAACCTCCCATAAGGATGGCAATATTCTTCTTCATCGAGTACTGTTTACAAACAAAAATATCATTTATCTCACAACAAAAGCTAAAAAGTTTCCGTTTTTATATCTTTGCCGAAACTATCAACCGATACATGGATTTTATAAAAGGCCTTTTGAGATTTATTTGGAGTAAAACATTTCTTATTCAACTTGTAATTGCAATAGCAATGACTGTAATATTATGTTATGTCGCATTAAAGTGGCTGGATAGTTCTACGAACCACGATCAGAGAATTGTAGTACCAAGCTTGAGTAAGAAGACATTGGATGAAGTGAAAACACTTTTAGAGTCTAAGGATTTGAGATATGAAGTTCAGGATTCTGCTAATTTTAATCCAGATTTTCCTAGATATTCTGTTATAGAACAAAATCCCGTTGCTGGTAATATGGTCAAAGAAAATAGAAAGATCTATGTTACGCTAAATCCATCTGGCTATCGGAAGATTGAGGTCCCTAATGTGATTCGAAAGACAAGAAGACAAGTAGAGCCAAGACTTGTAGCTCTTGGGTTTAAGATAGGTTCGATTACTTTTAAGCCGGATCCATCAGATCAGGTGCTTGAGCTTAGATACAAAGGAAAAGCATTAAAGCCAGGAGATAAAATAATGAAAACTTCCACTATCGATCTGGTAGTTGGTGATGAGAGTGGAAACCTAAGACTTTCCCAATAAAACTAATATCATAAATAAAATACTTTTGGAAGAGAATCCGGATATTGAACATTTAGGACCTAATGAAGATGATTTATATGAACATCATCGGTTCGTGGCCGGAGCGGGACAGGTTCCTCTTCGTGTAGACAAATTCTTAATGAATTTTGTTGAAAATGCTACACGAAATAAAATACAACAAGCCGCCAAAGAGGGAAGTGTTTTTGTTAATGATGTGGCGGTAAAGTCAAATCATAAGGTAAAACCAAATGATGTTGTTCGGGTTTTGTTTTCGCATCCTCCATATGAAAATTTATTGACCCCAGAAGATATTCCCTTAGATATTGTATACGAAGATGATGTGCTGTTGGTAGTAAATAAACCTGCAGGGATGGTAGTGCATCCAGGTCACGGAAATTATTCAGGTACTTTAATTAATGCTTTAATCTATCATTTTGATAACCTTCCGAACAACAGTAGCGATCGTCCAGGATTGGTGCATCGTATAGATAAAGACACAAGCGGATTATTGGTAATTGCCAAAACTGAAGAGGCTATGACGCACTTAGCAAAGCAGTTTTTTGATAAAACATCAGAACGCGAATACGTTGCAATTGCTTGGGGTAATATGAACGAAGATGAAGGAACCATTGAAGGTAATATAGGACGTCACCCTAAGAATAGATTACAGAATACTGTTTTCGAAGGAGATGATGCTGATAAAGGAAAACCAGCAGTTACACATTATAAAGTCATAGAACGTTTAGGATATGTAACCTTAGTTTCTTGCAAATTAGAAACAGGAAGAACGCATCAGATTCGTGTGCATATGAAACATATAGGTCACACATTATTTAATGATGAGCGCTATGGAGGAGAAAAGATTCTTAAAGGAACCACTTTTACTAAATATAAACAGTTTGTAGAGAATTGTTTTAAAGTCCTGCCAAGACAGGCTTTACACGCTAGGACTTTAGGGTTTGTACATCCTATAACTGGTGAGAAAATGCATTTTGAAACTTCTGTGCCTGACGATATGGAACAATGCGTTGAGCGTTGGAGAAATTATGCTAAGAATCAATTAGATGTATAGTATATCGGATTTCAAATAAAGAAATGAAAATATATCTTTTGTAGAAATTTTTACCCTAATAGGAATTGTTCACGGATTCGTTTTAGGGCTTATCATTCTGTTTTCTAGGTTTTTTAAAAATAAAGATAATTCTTATCTAGGATATACCCTTGTGGTATTATCCATTATAGGAATGAATAACTGGTTTTGGGATTTGGGAAGAAACCCAATAATCATTTCGATTTTAGACCTTTTTCTATGGCAGTTTTTATATCCTGTAACATTGTTTGTTTTTTTCTTAAAGAAAGTTAAGCATCCATTTGTAGAAACTAAGAAAAGTACACTTCTCTATATCCCATTTGTTATACTTAGTGTTGTCAATATTCTAATCTCTTTGGATACCATATTTAGTGTATATGAAATGATCTTTTTATACAAAGAAGAAGTTATATTTTACTTCTATAAGATAGTCAGTATCTCTTCAATTGTTTTTCCGGTTGTTTTAATGCTTTTTTCTGCCAAGTATATTTTTTATACAAAAACAAAAATTGCTATTAAGTGGATTAAATGGATTTGGATATTTATATCTTTTTTAGAGCTTTATGGGATTGTTTTAGAAGGACAGCGTTTTCTATATGGATCTAAGATGTCATTGACATTTTTATGGATTGCAGTTTCAGTTTTTATGTACTGGTTAATTTATAAAGGACTATATCAATTTAAATTGTCTAATGAGCAATACGAGGTGAGGCAGCTTCTCAATCGTTCAACGAAAGATATAAGACCTCCAATAAAGAAAGATACTAATCCATATATAGATCAGTTGATGACCCTTATACAACAAGAACATATTCATCATAATCCTGATTTAAGTAGGGATTTGGTTGCAAAAAGATTAGGAATAAGTAGTGGTTATTTGTCTCAGCAAATAAATACCAATTGTGATATGAATTTTTCTGAGTTTATTAATCATTATAGAGTAAATGATATAAAACAGATGATTCTTGATCCAGAGTTCGATAAATATAGTTTATTAGCTATCGGTATGGAAGCTGGGTTTAAATCCAAAACAACTTTTTATACTGCTTTCAAAAAAGAAACAGGAATGTCTCCAAATACATTCAAGAAAGAACAAAAATAGGTTCGGATTTATCAGAGTCTTACAATCCCGAACATTATAAATAATCGCTTTTACTAGGTTTGACACTGTTAACGATAAAATCATACCAGATGTTTAAATTTAGTAAACCCCTTATTTCTTGCATTGTATTAGTAATCAGTTTCACTTCATTATTTAGTCAACATAAAAGTTTTGCTTTTGAAAACGTAAATGTTGTTCCAATGAATAGGGAAGTAGTATTATATAATCAACGAGTGATTATTATAGACGGAAAAATATCTAAAATTGAACCTGTTTCAGAAAAAAGAACTAAAGATATTGATAGCATAATCAATGCTAAGGATAAGTATCTAATTCCTGGTTTAGCAGAAATGCATTATCATTTAGAAAATGATGCAGAAAATGAATTTAAGTTATTAATAGCTAATGGTGTTACTACAGCTAGAAACATGGCAGAATATGATGGGCAGGATCAAATAAAAATTAGAGAGCAAGCCAATAATAACCAAATATTAGCTCCTTATTATGTAACATCGGGCCCATATCTTAAAGCAGAAGATTTGCAAACAATTCCTGATGTTCTAAATGTAGTTAAGAAGCATCAAGATAGAGGATATGATTTTCTGAAAATTGCAGATAACTTACCAAAAGAAATATATCTGAAACTTCTGGAAGAGACGACAAAACATAATATTCCTGTTATCGGACATGGTCAAAGAAAGCTGCCATTGGAATATTCCTTAAAAATGAAATCAATCGCGCATATAGAAGAGTTCATGAATATTTTTAGTTCTGAACAAAAAGAAGATACCGTCTACCTTAAGCAAGCCGCGATTAAAATAAAGAAAAGTGGTGTTTATGTTTCACCCACTCTGGGTATTTTTGAGATGATTAGTCGATACGCTGACGATGAGAAGTTCGAGATTTTGAAAAAAAGTGATGAAATAAAATATCTTCCAGAAAAATACGCAGCTTATTGTATGTCTGATAGTACTCATTATAGAACAAATTCTTGGTTTACGGCTCCAGAATCCTTGATTAGATTACAAGAAGAGTTACAATGGCAAAAAAAATTTACTAAGATA
The DNA here is from genome assembly GCF_003443675.1 of Aquimarina sp. BL5. Lineage (NCBI taxonomy): Bacteria > Pseudomonadati > Bacteroidota > Flavobacteriia > Flavobacteriales > Flavobacteriaceae > Aquimarina > Aquimarina sp. BL5. Next base: position 4,969,913 of record NZ_CP031963.1, read on the forward strand.
TTGAGTAAAGAAAAAGTACCATTGTTAGCGGGAAGTGATACGTATGGATTGTTTTTACCTGGTTTCTCATTGCATAGAGAATTAGAGTTGATATGTAATGCAGGATTATCACCTTATGAGACCTTAAGGACGGCAACGGTAAACCCTGCTAACTATTTAAATAGAGTGTCAAGCGGTACTATTGCTGAAGGGAAATCAGCAGATCTGGTATTATTGAATAAAAATCCATTACAGGACATACAAAATACTAAGACCATTGAAGGAGTAATGCTTAAAGGAAAATGGATGAACAGAAAAAAACTTAATTTGATGCTCAAAGAAGTTGAATATGAAGTAAAAAAAGTAAAAAAATAATTCGTAAAGTGGTGTTATGATTACAAAGTATTCAATATTAAATAAACGTTACTAAAAACTTTATTTTTAAATAAATGGGGATTGCTCAGGAAATAATATTATCTTCGCCCTTTAATTATTTACAATGAACAAAGGAACAGTAAAATTTTTTAATGACTCCAAAGGATTTGGATTCATCACAGAAGAAGGATCAAACAAAGATCATTTTGTACACATTTCAGGCTTAATCGACGAAGTTCGTGAAGGTGACGAAGTAGAGTTTGAACTTAAAGAAGGTAAAAAAGGAATGAACGCGGTAAACGTGAAAGTATTATAATATACATATTGACTTTTTTAAAACATAAGCCCGTCTTTATAGACGGGCTTTTTTTATTGAAAATTTCGTCTTATAAATTTTTATAGAAATCGATTAACTGCCTTTATTATTTTATCAGCACGTTTTAGATTTTGATTTTTAATGTATTTATAAGTTCTGTCAAGATACTTTTGCGCTATAGTGTTATCCTGAAATTTTTTTCGAGTTTGATATAATTCTAGAGCAACATTTAGATCACTAGCAGTGTATTCTACGCCCGTGTATTGTTGTAAAAGTTGTAAGTATATAAAGCCGAATTCTTGAGTAGGTTCAATCATGGTACCTTCCCCAAAATCATTCCAAGTGATTATTTGAATAAAATCAGATAATTCATGATGAGTGTAATTTAATGTTTCCGCAAAAGTTTGCCCTTGATTGTGATTGATACTCCAAGAATTTATACCCTGTAACCAATCACCTTCTTCATAATAACTTTTAAAACCAGGATATGAGGATCCTACGGTGATCATATTTTGTATATCATAAGTATTATAATAATGCTCGTGTGCGTTTAAATGATCTTGAGCTACCCATAAAAATTCGCCGGTTGCATTTTGACCAACTAGATTGTTAGAAGCCCATAATGTTAAAAAGTCTGGTCTATCGTTTACAGGTAATACACTAAAAATAGAGTCCCATTCCTGTTGTGTTGTAATGTGATGTGGACCAAATACAAACAGAAGATTTTTATCATTATATTTGATATAGTTCGGACTCGAAAAGTATGTGTCATTAATGTATTGTAGATCTTCTTGAGCAGCTTCTATAATACTTGATGACAACTGTTGATCATAAGCTTGCATTGCCACTCTATCTTCATACATAATAGAAAAATCAAAATCTAAATCTTCTAATGTGTTTATAAAACTTTCAGTTGCACTTTTTATATTTTCATAATCATGAAGATCACGATTGCCATACCAGTCGAATATAACCCCATCAACACCGGCTAATTTCATCATTAAAAAATGATATTCCTGTAAGTGAGGGTCACTAGAAGAATACGGTCCAATTATCGGATAGTAATAAGAAGCTATTTCTCTTTTTCCGTTCATATCGATATTCTCGGGATTTTTATTAGTCATAGTCCAATGTTGTCCCCAGTAGCCATCAAAATCCTTGCTCTGAAACCAGGGCATGTAATGAATATATACTTTTTTAGGGTTTTCTTTTTTCACATTCATTCCAGATATATCTTTGATGTAATCTTTTTTTACTCGTTCTATTATGTCTAATTCTTCATTAAGTACTTTTTGAAGTTGTGCATCCGTATATGTAGTATCCTGAATTTTTTGTGAAGTGATAATTTCTATTTCTTTTCTTGGGAGTTGATCTTTTTCGCAAGAGTAAAAGAAAACTATAAAAATAATAGCACTAAATTTAATTGTAAATCGTAGTTTCATGTCATATAAAATTATTTATTATTAAATCAATTTTAGTGAGTTGTGAAGATTTAATAGTGAAGAACTGATTATATTTTTAATCAGATTTATATGACAATTATGAAGTTTTTAATGACTATGTTACGTTAATAACGTTGTAAAGCTAGGGGATTTTTTCTGTTAAAAAAAATATAATTAAGTTTTTGTTGTAATTAATTGACTTTTTTGAGTAAAAATATATTCTAATATTCACCAGAATAGAACATTCCAATACTCGAATAGATAAGAATTACGCAAGTTGATTTTATTTGTCAAGACACTATTGTATTTTTGGGAAAATAAAAAGTTACCTGAATGAAAATTGTAGTATCTCCAGCAAAGTCATTAGATTTTGAAACCTCGTTACCAACAGAAAAATATACAGAGCCATCTTTCTTAGACGAAGCAGAAAAACTAAATACTGTGCTTCAAAAAAAGACTCCTAAGAAACTTTCTGATTTGATGAGTATTAGTGATAATCTCGCACAACTAAATTGGCAGCGTAATCAAGATTGGCAACTTCCTTTTACATCAGAAAATGCTAGGCCCGCTATTTATGCTTTTAAAGGAGATGTATATATTGGATTAGATAGCTATACAATTCCAGAAGATAAGTTGGATATACTGCAGGATAAACTAAGAATACTTTCTGGGTTATATGGAATTTTAAAACCATTAGATTTAATGCAGCCTTATCGGTTAGAGATGGGAACAAAACTTAAAGTGGGGCGAAAGAATAATTTGTATGAGTTTTGGAAAAAGCAGGTAACCGAGCAGTTAAATCAAGAACTTCAAGATGATGAGTTATTTGTGAACTTGGCAAGTAACGAATACTTCAGTGTAATTGATAAAAAGACATTAAAAGTTCCGATTATTACTCCGCAATTTAAAGATTGGAAAGGTGATAAATTAAAGATGATTAGTTTCTTTGCAAAAAAAGCAAGAGGTATGATGGTGCGTTATATCATTGATACCGGCGCGGAAACAATAGATGATCTAAAGGGATTCAATTATGAGGGCTATGGCTTTAGCGAAGAACATACTACTAAACCAAATGAACTGGTTTTTGTTAGATAAAGTTTAGACGATCCCTTAATTGCCTCTGTAAGTATCACTAATAGTTTATCTAATTTCTAAATGTATCTAATTTTAGTATCTTCATCCCTTAGACAGATATCACAAATCATTAGATGCAAAAAATCATAAACTTTCTCGATTGGATTGGTGAGAAAATGGGAACTCTGGTAAGTTGGGTTGCTGTTCTTTTAGCACTTCTTATAGGATTAGATGTTATCATACGATATGTGTTTCAGTTTACGTTTATTTGGATGATTGAGACAGAGATTTATCTATTCGGAATCTTGTTTCTGGTTGGTTCTGGATACACTTTTAAGTATGGAAAACATGTGAGAGTAGATGTTTTTTATACCAAGATGTCAGAAAAAGGCAAAGCCTGGATCGATTTGTTAGGAGGTGCTTGTTTATTGATCCCTTGGTGTTATGTAGTGATTGTGTCTTCTTGGTATTACGGATTGTCGTCTTTTATGATAAGAGAATCTTCTGCGCAAACAGGAGGGTTGCCAGCTTTATATGTGCTTAAGTTTTGTATCACTTTAGGTTTTGTATTTTTACTGTTTCAAGGGATTTCTCAGATGCTAAAATCAATTCAGATCATTTTTAATAAAGATAATTAATGGAGTTTTTAGCAATTATTTTATTCGTAATTATCTTTATCTTAATCCTGAAAGGGTATCCGGTAGCTTTTACGTTAGGAGGTATTTCTGTTGCTTTTGCTTTTGGAGTTTCGATTTTCGCACCAGAATACTTTTCTATGTCTACTTTCTATTTATTACCTGCTCGGATTATGGGAGTGGTTAATAACTATGTTTTGATGGCAGTGCCCTTGTTTATCTTTATGGGGATTATGTTGGAGAAATCGGGACTTGCACAAAGTTTATTAGAAACTATGGCCATGATGTTTGGACGAATACGAGGTGGTCTGGCAATTTCTGTAGTGATTGTTGGAGCTTTATTGGCTGCTTCAACAGGCATCGTGGGAGCAACTGTAGTAACTATGGGATTAATTAGTTTGCCTACAATGCTAAAACGAGGATACAAAACGGAGTTAGCGGTAGGAGTAATTGCATCTTCAGGAACTTTGGGTCAGATTATTCCACCTTCCATTGTTTTAGTATTATTAGCAGATACGATCAATAGTTCGTCAAGAGGAGCTGCATCGGTAGATGTTGGAACATTGTTTTCTGCGGCTTTGTTTCCTGGGTTGATTTTAGTTGGATTGTATATAGTTTACATTTTGATAAAATCATTTATTCATAAAGAGGATGCGCCAAGTATTCCAGCTGAAGAAATTGCAGCATTTAGAGAAGATAATTTCATCCCTAAGGTACTTAAGGTACTCTTGTTACCTGTCTTGCTGATAGTAATTGTTTTGGGTTCGATTTTTACAGGAGTCGCTTCTCCAACAGAGGCCTCTGCAATTGGGGCATTGGGGGCAACTGCCTTAACCATTGTTCAGAAAAAGTTCTCTTTTAAAATCCTAAAAGAAGTTGCACAAGAAACCACAAAATTAACCTCCATGGTTTTTTTTATTTTGTTAGGCGCAACGACTTTTACGTTAGTATTTAGAACATTAGGAGGAGATCAATATCTTCAGGAATTAATTATGTCTTCTCAATTAACTCCTTTAATGTTTCTGTTATTAGTAATGCTGGTAATTTTCATTGCAGGGTTCTTTATTGATTTCATTGAGATTATATTCATAATAGTTCCTGTAGTAACTCCGATTTTTAATGCTTTTGATATGAATATGCTTTGGGTAGGAATTTTGATGGCATTGAATCTACAAACGTCATTTCTTACACCACCATTTGGATTTGCATTGTTTTATCTAAAAGGAGTTGCTCCAGAAACAGTTAAAACTAGTCAGATATATCGAGGGATTATTCCTTTTATTGTGATTCAGTTAATCATTGTAAGCCTAGTAATATTTTTTCCTGAGATTATCTTTAATTCGAAGTAACTTGAAGAGCCAGTAAGTGTTTTTAAGTCATAATTAAAGTTTTTTTAGGTTGTTTATTTCAGTTTTGGCAGCTTTTAATATTTTTTTAAATTTTCTCTTTTGTATCCTACATTCTGATTTCAACAAGTCAAGCTGAATTCTACAAATTAGAGATTCGCAATAATCTATGCGATTTTGAATAGGGAGTTTAGAAATAATGGTTTTATACAATTCATCTCTTTTTGTAAGTAATGGCGTACGTTTTTTTTTGAATAAATACATTTTAAGTGGGGAGTTAGATGGGTATATGTTGGTATATATTCTATAATTATTAATTTTAAGTATAATAATGATCATTGTCTAATGATCAAACTTCATTCCCTATCGAGTTTTTAAATATTAAAATTAATATAAAACTGAAGAGAACACTTCGTTATTTTTCATTAGGATCCAAATGACTTTTTTATTGAAATAAGGACGTGTTATTTTTCAGAAAGCTGAGGTTTTTTGAGAATTTTTGTAATAAGAAATAGTATTTAATTAGGAATAATTATAAATTGAAAGCGTAATGAAAATCAAAAAAATGAACTCTATTTTAATACAACTATTCCAAATATGTAGGATGAAAAGGTTATTCGTATTATTATTAATTAGTTCATTTTTTTTATCCTGTTTAGGAGAGCCTCCGGCAAGTATGAATAATCCGGCGTCTTATGATGTAACAAAACCAAATAAAGTATTTCATTGGAAAATGACAACAACCTGGCCACCTAATTTTCCGGTAGTTGGTGAAGTAGCTGAGAAGTATGCAGAATGGGTTGATGAACTCTCTAATGGACAGATTAAAATTAAAGTGTATGGAGGTGGAGAATTAGTACCACCGCTAGAAGCGTTTGATGCGGTTTCTCAGGGAACTATTGAGATGGGATGCGGAGCTGCATATTATTGGGCAGGAAAAACTCCGGCAGCGCAATTCTTTGCAGCAGTGCCTTTTGGTATGAATAGTCAGCAAATTACTTCCTGGTTAGAAGTAGGCGGTGGCTATGAGCTTTGGAAAAAGACCTACGCGAAATTTAATTTGGTGCCTTATATGGGAGGGAATACGGGAGTGCAGATGGGAGGATGGTTTAACCGGGAAATTAATTCAATAGAAGATTTTAAAGGACTAAAAATGCGTTTGCCTGGAATTGGAGGTAAAGTATTAGAAAAAGCAGGTGGAGCTGCAGTTTTGGTTGCAGGTAGTGAAATTTATACAAGTTTAGAGCGTGGTGTTATTGATGCAACAGAATGGATTGGCCCATATCATGATTATAAAATGGGATTCCATAAAATTTCGAAATATTATTATACACCAGGTTGGCATGAAACGGGTTCTCAGTTAGAGTTTTTTATTAATAAAAACCTTCATGATGGCTTACCGCCACATCTACAGGCTGTTTTGCAAGCTGCTTCTAAACGAGCTCAAGTTTGGGTGTTATCGGAGTTTGATAAACAAAACGGTATTTATCTTGATAAGTTGATGAATGAAGAAGGAGTAGAGATCAGAGAATTTTCTAAAGAAACGCTTGATGCATTAAGGGGTTTTACAGATGAAGCAATACAGGAAATGATAGGAGATGACGCTTTGTCTAAGGAAGTATATGAGAGTTATTCCAATTTTCAAAATAGAATCTCAAAATGGTCGGAAGTAACAGAGAAAGCTTACTACAATAAAATTCAGAAATAATTTCTACATTTTTTTTAATTGGAATCCATAAAAGTATTCTAGATAACACTGTAGAAGAATTAGTTAATTATTACTATAAAAATTAATTATTTGATTTATTCTGATTAAAATGTATTGGAAGTATTCTTTCTAATCAATATCTTCGCAGCGAATGTTCGCTAAATATTATTTAAACACAAAATTATTATCATGCAAATCAAAAAGGTTTTAGTTGCCAATCGAGGGGAAATAGCTATTCGAATTTTTAGAGCTTGTACGGAGATAGGTTTACAAACCGTAGGAGTTTATACCTATGAAGATAGATATTCTTTACACCGATATAAAGCAGATGAGGCTTACCAAATAGGAGCAGATAATGAGCCATTAAAACCGTATTTAAATATTGAAGCGATCATTAAGGTTGCAAAAAAGAACAACGTAGACGCAATACATCCGGGATATGGATTCCTTTCGGAAAATGCTGATTTTGCACAAAGATGTGAGGAGAATGATATTATTTTTATTGGACCTAAAGTAACAGTACTTCGTTCATTAGGTGATAAGATCATGGCTAAGGAAGTCGCTATTGCTAACGATATTCCTATTATCCAAAGTAATAAAGAGGATCTTACAGATGTAAAGGTAGCAATCAAAGAAGCAAAACGGATTGGATTTCCAGTGATGCTTAAAGCTGCTTCTGGTGGTGGAGGACGAGGAATGCGTGTAATCCGTAGTGTAGAAGAATTAGAAAAAGCGTATCCAGAATCCCAAAGAGAAGCCTTAAATGCTTTTGGAGATGATACCGTTTTTCTAGAAAAGTTCGTAGAAAATCCCAAACATATAGAAATACAGATTGTTGCCGATCATCATGGTAATATGGTACACCTTTTCGAGCGTGATTGTTCTGTGCAGCGCCGTTATCAAAAAGTGATTGAGTATGCTCCTTCTTATGGAGTTGAACAAGAAATTTTAGATAACCTATATCATTATGCTTTAACCATATGTAAAGCGGTAGATTATAATAATATAGGTACTGTAGAGTTCTTGGTGGATGATGATGGTAGTATTTATTTTATAGAAGTAAATCCTAGAGTACAAGTAGAACATACAGTTACCGAAATAGTAACGGGTATTGATTTGATCAAAGCTCAAATTTTTATTGCAGGTGGTTATAAGTTATCTGATAAACAGATCAAAATAGAAAGCCAAGAGAACCTGAAAGTAAATGGATATGCGGTACAATGTAGGATCACAACCGAAGATCCCGAAAATGACTTTAAACCTGATTACGGAACTATTACCACCTATAGAAGTGCTTCAGGATTTGGTATTCGATTAGATGCAGGGAGTGTGTATCAAGGAGTGACGATTTCGCCATTTTTTGATTCTATGCTTGTAAAGGTTTCTGCGAATAGTAGAACCTTAGATGGAGCATGTAGAAAAATGCGCAGAGCGCTTTCAGAATTTAGGATTCGTGGTGTAAGAACAAACATGCCATTTTTAGATAATATTCTGCAACATGACACTTTTAGAAAAGGAGCAGTTACGGTTAATTTTATAAGAGATACAAAAACGTTATTCGCGATTAAAGAATCTCGAAATAGAGCTACCAAACTAGCTAATTTTTTAGGAGATATTATCGTAAATGGTAATCCTGATGTAAAGACAGTGGATCCAACAAAAACTTTTGTTCTTCCTAAGGTTCCGGAATTTGATCAAACGAACGGATATAAAAAAGGGACCAAAGATTTATTAACGGAATTGGGACCTGAGAAGTTTGCAGCTTGGTTAAAAAATGAAAAGAAAGTTCATTTTACAGATACCACGATGCGAGATGCGCATCAGAGTTTATTGGCTACTAGAATGCGTACTTATGATATGCAAAAAGTGGCAGAAGGATTTGCTAAAAACCATCCAGAAGTTTTTAGTATGGAAGTTTGGGGTGGAGCAACTTTTGATGTTTGCCTTAGGTTTTTAAGAGAAAATCCCTGGGAACGCCTTCGAGCTTTAAGAAAAGCAATGCCTAATCTCCTATTACAGATGTTAATTCGAGGATCTAATGGAGTAGGATATACTGCTTATCCTGATAATTTGATAGGAAAGTTTGTCGAGCAATCTTGGGAGAATGGAGTAGATGTTTTCAGAATTTTTGATTCATTAAATTGGATGAAATCTATTGCTCCATGTATAGAACATGTGAGAACTAGAACACAAGGTTTGGCTGAAGGTTCTTTATGTTACACCGGAGATATCTTAGATCCCAAGAGAACTAAATATACCTTGGAGTATTACGTGCAATTGGCAAAGGATATTGAGAATGCGGGTGCGCATATATTAGGAATTAAAGATATGGCAGGTTTATTAAAACCATACGCAGCTTATGAGTTAGTTTCAGCATTAAAATCTGAAATTAATATTCCTATTCATTTACATACTCACGACACATCTTCTGTGCAATCGGCAACCTATTTAAAGGCTATCGAAGCAGGAGTAGATGTCGTGGATGTTGCTTTAGGAGGACTTTCCGGATTAACTGCACAACCTAATTTTAACGCAATTATGGAAATGCTTAGGTTTCATGACCGAGAAAATTCAATGGACATGACAAAGCTAAATGAATATTCTAATTATTGGGAAGCCGTTCGCGAATATTATTATGTTTTCGAATCTGGTCTGAAGGCAGGAACAGGAGAAGTATATCAACACGAAATTCCGGGAGGGCAGTATTCTAATTTGAAACCACAAGCACAAGGATTAGGATTGGCTGATCGTTTTCATGAGATAACTAAGATGTATGGTGAAGTCAATACATTGTTTGGTGATATTGTGAAGGTAACACCAAGTTCTAAAGTGGTTGGGGATATGGCGCAATATCTGGTAAGTAATAATCTAACGATAGCAGATGTAAAAGAACGAGGAGAAACTATTTCTTTTCCGCAATCTGTAGTTAATCTGTTCAAAGGAGAATTAGGACAACCCGAAGGAGGATTTCCGAAAGATCTTCAAAAATCAATACTAAAAGATCAGAAGCCATTTACCAATAGACCAAATGCACATCTGGAACCAGTAGATTTTGAAACAGAGTTTAAAGATTTTGTGAAAATCTTTAAGAAAGGAATGGGTAGAGAACTGGATATTACAGATTTTCTTTCATATAAGTTATACCCAAAGGTGTTTACCGGAGCATATAATCACCATCTTAAGTACGGAAATGTCATGAATATTCCGACTAAAAACTTCTTTTACGGAATGACTCCTGGGGAAGAGATTATCATAGAATTAGATAAAGGTAAAATCTTATTGATCGAACTAATCTCAATCGGAGAGCCTCATGATGATGGGATGGTAACCATATTCTTTAAAGTAAATGGTCAGACAAGAAACGTAGAGATTAAAGATAACTCTATTAAAGTAGATAAAGTTGTACACGCAAAAGTAGATAAATCAGATACTAAGCAGATAGGAGCTCCATTGCAAGGATCCTTATCCTCTGTATTGGTAAAGACTGGTCAGGAAATAAAGAAGAACGATCCATTGTTTATTATAGAAGCTATGAAAATGGAAACTACTATTACTGCTAATGAAGATGCGACTGTTAAAAAAATAGTTCTTAAATCTGGCACGATGGTAGAAGCAGATGATTTGGTGATAACCTTGAAATAATATTTTTTCACCTATTAAAACAAAAGCCTCTTAGAAAACTAAGAGGCTTTTGTTTTAATTTAATAAGATGCTATTCTTTAATAATTCGTTTTATAATATTTCCTTTTTCACCTTCAATATTAATAAAATATACTCCAGAACTTAATTCGGAAATATCAAAAGGATTATTAAGTGTTTCGAACACTTTCTTACCTATTATATTATATACCATCACCTTTTTTATGGGAATTGAAATATTAATTAAACTTTTTGTAGGAATAGGATATACACGTAACTGATCAATCGTAAGTTCTTCCTCTTCCGTACTAAGAGTTGCAACAGCAAAACAAGAAGATCTTTCCATGCACCCATTTATTGTTATTTCTACCCCGTAATTACCATTTTCAGTAGCAGTAAAAGATTGGTTGTTTTCTCCAATAATAGGTGTATCCGTATCACAGTTAATCCATTGATAGAATCCTCCATTTGTAGTAGCGGTAAAAGTAGGCGCAGAAGAATCGTCTACTGAAGTATCTGGTAAGTCAAATACTTCGATGTTATCCGAAGCAGCATTAGCACATCCATTAGCGTCAGTAAGGTTATATGTTATTGTATGAATACCGACTCCAGCAGTTGCAGGATCAAAAGAAAATGTCATTCCGTTGCCATCATCTGTAACTCCAGTTCCTGAATATACGCCGCCCGTTGCAGTTCCACCGTTTAATCCTGATTGTGTACCTGCGTCAATACACAGATCCGCAGGAGCAGTAAATGTTACTGTTGGAAGATCAAATACTTCTATAGTATCAGATGCTGAATTAGCACATCCATTAGCATCCGTAAGGCTGTATGTTATTGTTTGAATACCCACACCAGCTACTACTGGATCAAAAGAGAATGTCATTCCGTTGCCATCATCTGTAACTCCAGCTCCTGAATATATACCACCCGTTGCAGTTCCACCGCTTAATCCAGTTTGTATACCTGCGTCAATACACAGATCAGCAGGAACCGTAAACGTTACTGTTGGTACATCAAATACTTCTATCGTATCAGATGCTGAATTATCACATCCATTAGTATCCGTAAAGCTGTATGTTATTGTATGAACACCTACACCAGCAGTTACAGGATCAAAAGAAAAAGTTATTCCATTACTATTGTCTGTCACTCCAGTTCCTGAATATACACCGCCAGTTGCATTTCCGCCGCTTAATCCAGTTTGTATACCTGCATCAATACACAGATCTGCAGGAGCAGTAAATGTTACTGTTGGTACATCAAATACTTCTATCGTATCAGATGCTGAATTAGCACATCCATTAGCATTTGTAAAGTTATATGTTATTGTATGAACACCCACATCAGCAGTTGCAGGATCAAAAGAGAAAGTCATTCCGTTACCATCGTCGGTAACTCCAGTTCCTGAATATATACCACCAGTTGCAGTTCCACCGCTTAATCCTGATTGTGTACCTGCGTCAATACACAGATCTGCAGGAGCTGTAAATGTTACTGTTGGTACATCAAATACTTCTATAGTATCAGATGCTGAATTATCACATCCATTAGCATCCGTAAAACTATATGTTATGGTATGTATACCCACACCAGCAGTTGCAGGATCAAAAGAAAAAGTCATTCCGTTACCATTATCAGTAACTCCAGGGCCTGAATATACACCGCCCGTTGCAGTTCCACCGCTTAATCCAGTTTGTATACCTGCGTCAATACACAGATCAGCAGGAGCTGTAAATGTTACTGTTGGTACATCAAATACTTCTATCGTATCAGATGCTGAATTAGCACATCCATTAGCATCCGTAAAGCTGTATGTTATTGTATGAACACCTACACCAGCAGTTGTAGGATCAAAAGAAAAAGTCATTCCGTTACCATTGTCAGTAACTCCAGTTCCAGAATATACACCACCAGTTGCAGTTCCGCCGCTTAATCCAGTTTGTATACCTGCATCAACACACAGATCGGCAGGAGCTGTAAATGTTACGGTTGGTAAGTCAAATACTTCTATCGTATCGGATGCTGAATTATCACATCCATTAGCATCCGTAAAACTATATGTTATTGTATGGATACCCACACCAGCAGTTGCAGGATCAAAAGAGAATGTCATTCCGTTACCATTGTCCATAACTCCAGTTCCAGAATATACACCACCAGTTGCAGTTCCACCGCTTAATCCTGATTGTGTACCTGCGTCAATACACAGATCAGCAGGAGCTGTAAATGTTACTGTTGGAAGATCAAATACTTCTATCGTATCAGATGCTGAATTAGCACATCCATTAGCATTCGTAAAGCTGTATGTTATGGTATGAATACCTACACCAGCAGTTGCAGGATTAAAAGAGAAAGTCATTCCATTACTATTATCAGTCACTCCAGTTCCAGAATATACACCACCAGTTGCAGTTCCGCCGCTTAATCCAGTTTGTATACCTGCATCAACACACAGATCGGCAGGAGCTGTAAATGTTACGGTTGGTAAGTCAAATACTTCTATCGTATCACTAACACTATCATTGCAAGTACCGGAGCTTGTATATGTTATTGTGTGTGTGCCTACACCAGCAGTTGCAGGATCAAAAGAATAGGTTGTTCCATTGCCATCATCCGTTATACCAGGTCCGGTATACGTTCCTCCTGTAGGAGTTCCACCACTTAATCCGTTTTGTATGCCGGCATCTAAACATAAATCTGCAGGAGTTGTGAATGCAACAATATCATTTGCAGTAACATTAACATTAACGTTTCCACAGGAACCAGGAATCACACATAAACCACCTTCTCCTCTAACAAAATAGGTAGTACTTGGTGCAGATGCTGTTACTACAAAAGTAGTAGATGTTGTAGTTCCTATTTCTGTACCACCACAAGATCCTGTATATATGTGCCATGCTGTTGCATCGTTAAGATTTCCGGAAATTGTAAGTGTGGCATTATTGCCGTCACAAATTGTTGATGGAGCAAAAGTTACCATCGGTACATCTGGATCAGTACATGGAATAGCAGTAAGATCCAATGAGAATAATAAATCAGTTCCGGGTTGAGCAGTTCCTGCAGAATAGCGTTGTCCATTTGGATAATCAGGATCAGTCTCATCATCGAACACGATAAGTGCGGTACTGGATATATCGAATGTGTATTGCTGTCCAGCTATTAGAATTATGTTTAATGAAGAAAAATCAAATACGGAATAGTCGTTTGCAAAATCTGTTGAAGGAGATGTAGTTTGATTAAGTAAAGTTCCCAAAACAGATCCGCCATAACCTTCACCACTGCGTATAGTGACTGTTGCATTTACACTATTGTTTAGTGCTGGAACGCCAATAGTGTTTAAAATTCCGTTACAAGTAGGTGTAAAACTTTGGCCAGTTGAACCATCAATTGCACCATTAGTTACGCCAACAAGAGTTTCATCAATATTTTCTGTGGAACATTGACCATTGCTAGTATGTGCAATAAAGAATATTGCAATTACAAGTATAATTTTTTTCACTTTCTAAGTATTTTAAATACACCTTTTTGAGTTATTAACAACGTGTTTAAAAGTTATTAACAATGTAGATAGGGGCTTATTTATATAAGGATGTCTACTATTATGACTCTAAGGTTATTAAATATTTACAGCGTAAAGATAGATAATTATTTTTTGTTAATAACTTTAACAGTTAAATAGACTCGTTTGGTGGTTAATTTTGTCAATAATTATATCCTGATCAGTTTAGATAAGCGGTTCCATTTTGTATATATATTAATATCAAGGCTTTTGGAAATGCTAGTGTAAAATACTTGAGTTTCATTACTTTTACCGAATGCTATATTTTTTAATTATCGCTTTACAAGCATTTTGTATTTATCACGCTATCAAGAATAGAAATGAGCATTATTGGTACTTTTTGATTTTATTTTTACCGGTTGTCGGTAGTATTATCTATTTAGTCACCCAGGTTTTTAATAAAAAAGATCTTGATGTGGTTCAAAATGAGATTGTAAGTGTGATTAATCCTACTAAGAAAGTAAACGATCTTAGAAAGCAAGTAGAATTTGCAGACACCTTTCAGAATCGAGTGCATCTTGGAGATGCGTTCTATGAAATCGGTGACTATAACGCAGGTATAGGAGAATACGAAATAGCTGTAAAGGGTAATTATGATCAGGATGCTGGTGTTGTTAAAAAAATACTCGAAGGGTGTTATAAAACAAGTCAATTCGATAAAGTGATTTTTTGTGCAGAGAAAATAAACTCTAGATCAGATTTTAGAGGTACTAGAAGTCAGTTTCTTTATGGTTTGGCGTTAGAAGAAAAAGGAAGATCTGAAGAGGCAGAAGAAAACCTAAGACCAATTGATCAACGGTATTCTAATTATGAAGAGCGCTATACTTTGGCTCAATTTTTTGTTGAGAAAGGAAAAATTTCAGAAGCTAAAGATATTTTAGAAGAGGTCATATTAGAATCCCAAAATATGTCGAAACCTAACCAAAATAAGTATCGGGAAGTAGTAAACGATGTAAAGAAGTTAATGTCTTCATTATAATAATGAAATGTTATGTTTCTTGATAGAGGTTGATTTTTCCCTAAATTATACTATCTTTAAGTATAAGGAATTTCATTTTGATTAATAGTTTAACCATCTATTAAAACTATTCCTTACAGAGGCAAAACCTTGATTGCCTTTATAATAGTTCAAGGAATATTAATATTAATTCATTTTTTATTATGTTTAAAAATCTCTTAAAACTAAACGGGGCTCAGGCAATTACTAAAAAAGAACAAGAAACAATTAATGGTGGTGGATCGTCACGAGGCAATTGCTACCCATTCTTTCATTTGGGCCCCTGTAGATTAAACTGCAACTGTCCAGGAACTACCGCTAGACAACCATCAGGAGCAAGTCAGTATTGTCTTCTGAATTACCCAGCAATTATTCACAATGCTAGCCAGTGCGGTGGTGGATCCGGTGGTGGTGGAGGCCCAATATTTGCATAAATAAAACGCTATAGTTTAATTATACGCTGCAATGGAAACATTGCAGCTTTTTTTATATAAAGTAAAATGTGCTATATCTTTTCTTTACTATAGGCTAATAATTTCTTTGCATTTCGCAAAAACTTTCTATTTTTACAAAAATCAATAGCCCCCGATAACTTTGAAAATCAAACCTATTCAAATATCCTTGTTTTTGATACTCGTATTGGGTGGATTATTTGGGTTAATGTTTTTAAGCGAAAAAGGAGGAATCCAAAAAGAGCAAATACAAGAAGATGGTTTCTCTTACGAAGGAATTTCTGTTAAGTACCCTACATACAAAACTTTCTTAGCCTTAGAACAAGACTCATCACTTATCAGGAAACAAGATATTCTTAAAGTTACTGAAACAGTTATACCCGTAGCGGATGAAGCGGATATAGAACCAGAAACCCTAACTGCTGATGGGGTTGCCAAAAAAGATAGTCTTCAGAGGCCTGATTTTTCCAAAATTGATACCACAAGAATTGAAAGAATCAGATATCCTGCTGATAACCCTAATTTTGCCGAAGAATTAAAAGCTAAATTATCTTCTAGATCTTGTAGAATTATTCATTACGGAGATTCTCAGATTGAAGGAGATAGGATTACAGGGTACGTTAGAAATAGATTACAGGGGATGTATGGTGGGAGTGGTCCTGGGTTTATTCCTGTGAAACCAGTATATAAACAAATTGCAGCGATAGTAAAGCCAAGTGAAAACTGGTTTAGATATGCAAGATTTGATCCTACACAGAAAAAATTTAAGCATAGAAAGTACGGTGCATATATGTCTGTTTCTAGATTTACAGAACATAAAAAGACACTTCCGGACAGTATTACATTAGATTCGTTACCCGTAGTAAAGGCTTCTGTAACCATTGGTAAATCTAAAAAAGCATATGCTAAATTCAGAAGATTTACGAATATAGGATTGCACTATGGTAATTGTAATTTTCCAATAAAAATTTCCGTCTATAATGAAGGAAAGTTAATACAACAAGATAGTTTGATTCCCGATGGGAAATATCATAAATACAAGATAAAAACCAATACCACTCCTAGTAATTTAAAAATTGAATTAGAAGGAAAAATAAGTGCTGATTTTTATGGAGTAACCTTAGATGGAGGATCAAGAGTGCAGATGGATAATGTGGCTATGCGAGGTTCTTCGGGGACGATTTTTTCTAGTACAAATGCTGCTATCTATGGGCAGATGACGAGGAATTTAAAACCTAAGATCATCATCATGCAGTATGGAGGAAATACAATGCCGTATCTTAAGGATTCTACAAAAGTGGATAATTATGCTAAATCTATCGTCAATCAAATAAACTGGTTAAGACGTAGAACTAAAAATGTAAGCTTTATATTTATCGGGCCTACAGATATGTGTCTTCCTGTAAATGGTAAGATGGAAACATATCCTTTACTACCATATCTTAATGCTAAACTAATGGAAACTTGTTCTCAGAATAATGTTGCGTATTGGAGTATGTATGATGCTATGGGAGGAAAAGGATCTATGCCGTTTTGGGTAGAAGAAAAGCTTACTGCTAACGATTATATGCATTTTACCTGGAAAGGAACCAAAATTATTTCGGAATTATTTTTTACAGCGTTATACCTTGACCTAAAAGAAGAACCAAATGATGAAACATAAAATAGTATTATTTTGTTTGTTCTTAGTGAGTTCTTCCATAATGGCTCAGGATTATGTGTTGGATACAATTCAGAATAAATATCCTTTTGTGAATTGGAAAGCTAATCAGATTAAGTTTGTAGAAAATGCTCCTTCTTTTGCCAAGCTATTTCGTAAGCTTGATACTATTGCTAAAGGAAGTGAAGAAGATGTTCATATTTTTCATATTGGCGGATCACATATTCAGGCAGATATTTATTCGAATAGATTGAGAACATATTTACAGCATATGAGTCCGACCGCAAAAGGACAGCGAGGATTTATTTATCCTTATAAAATTGCTGGTACGAATAATCCAAGTAATTATAATGTAGAGTTCGATGGGAAATGGAAAGGATATCGCTGTTCCATAAAAAAAGATAGTGTAGCTTGGGGGATGGCAGGTGTTAGTGCAGTTTTTAAAGATTCTGTTGCTAATATAAAAATCAAAGCTAATCATAGAGGGTATGATGCGCAGCAATATGATTTTAATAGGATCAGAGTCTTTTATGATAATTGGAGCGATGACTATGAAATTAATTTTAAAGAATCAGGATTAATTGCAGATACTAAAGTAAATAAAGAAGCTCATTTTATTGAGTTTGTACTCACCCAAACATTAGAAGAATTAGAGTTTTGTGTACAAAGGATTGGAAATCCTGAAAACCCAGAATTTTTAATGATGGGGATGGAATTAATGAATGATAATAGAGGCGTAGAATATACGACGATAGGGGTAAATGGTGCTAGTTTTAACTATTACAATCGGTGTAAGTATTTTGACAATCAATTGATGTTGTATAAACCGGATTTATTTATAGTTTCTGTTGGGACTAACGATGGGTACCATCCTGATTTTAAGCCAGATGAATACAGAAAATATTATGAAAATCTTATTTTAATGGCCCAAAAAGCTAATCCTGATTGTGCAGTCTTACTTACAGTACCTAATGATTCTTATTATAAGCGGAAATACCCAAATCCTAGAACAAGAGTGATGCAGAAGATTATCTATGACTTGGCAAAGAAGCATAAGATGGCAGTTTGGGATTTTTATGAAATAATGGGAGGTTTTAATTCCTCCAAAGATTGGTATCAGAATAAATTGATGCCTAGAGATAGAATACATTTTACACAGTTGGGATATAGAATTAAAGCAGATTTACTATTACAGGCATTGACTAATTCGTGGGAAAAAGAATTACAGTTAGCGCCAAATTCTGTTTTGAATCAAATTATTAATGAATAGATTAAAAGATATTTTTTCTTTTTCAGAGGATTTTCCTTTGATATTTACGCAAGCAGATTTCTGGATATTCTTTGCAGTAATCTACTTTTTGTATGCAATAGTATATCGTAAAAAGAGCCTACGTAGTGCGTATCTTTTTGCCATTAGCTTATTGTTTTATTATAAGACGAGTGGATTGTTTATTGGGATTTTACTTTTTAGTACCGTAAACGATTTCTTTTTGGGTAAAGCAATATATCATAGCAAATCCATTATAGTAAAGAAATTTCTGGTTGCCTTTAGTGTCATCGTAAATTTAGGAACACTTTGTTATTTTAAGTATGCCTACTTCTTTACAGAATCATATAACAATCTTTTTAATACAGATTATGAGGTAATCAATTATCTGGCTCAGTTTGCTAATACTTGGGCAAGTGTAGATTACTTTACTGTTGATACGATTATATTACCCGTAGGAATTTCTTTTTATACTTTCCAGACAATAAGTTATAGTGTTGATATTTATAGGAAACAGATAAAACCGTTGAATTCTATTATTGATTTTGGTTTTTTCGTAAGTTTCTTCCCTCAGTTAGTTGCGGGTCCTATTGTTCGTGCAGCCGATTTTGTGCCACAGATCAGAAAAGAAATTAATATTACCAAAGAAGATTTTGGTAATGCAACTTTTATGATTCTTAAGGGACTGATTAAAAAGATGCTTTTTGCAGATTTTATAGCCATGAATTTTATGGATCGAGTATTTGATGTTCCAGAAATGTTTTCTGGATTTACTAATATTATGGCAATGTTCGGATATTCATTGCAGATTTATGGTGATTTCTCAGGATACACAGATATTGCTATTGGATTAGCATTGCTCATGGGATATAAATTACCAGTTAACTTTAATTCACCTTATAAAGCTATACATTGTGGAGATTTCTGGAAACGGTGGCACATATCACTATCCAGTTGGTTAAAAGATTACCTATATATCCCAATAGGAGGGAACCAAAACGGAAGTATTTTCTCTTATATATTTATTATTATTTTTACATTTTTAGGAGCATTGGCATTTGCAGATTTTGGGGTGGCTATTATTGCCACTTCTATAATAGGAGGGCTACTTGTTATTACCGTTTTTTCATCTAAAATCGCCTGGCATTTTAATAGAAATGTGAATATTATGATTACCATGTTGGTCGGAGGGTTATGGCACGGAGCATCTTGGAAATTTGTGATCTGGGGAGGACTTAACGGTCTAGGAGTTGTTGCTTATAAATATTGGCGACAAATAAGCCCTTACGAAAACTCTAATGCGTGGTTAGCGACTATCTGGAAGATTACCTTTACTTTTATTTTCATCACCTTTACCCGAATTTATTTTAGAGGGAATAGTATGGATCATATCGATCGTTTTTATCAGTCCATAATGACCAATATGGATTGGACAAATGCATTAGCAGTACTTTGGGAATATAGAGTGGTTTTTATTGTAATGCTGATCGGATATATTACACATTGGTTACCCTATAAAACAAAAGATTGGTTGCTAGATCAGTTTATAAAAAGTAATATCGTGATTAAAGGATTAATAGCAACCATCGTTGCTATTATCTGCTATCAAACGTATGCTGCCGATTTTCAACCATTTATTTATTTTCAGTTTTAGATAGCGTATTGTTATTGGGTATCTTGGTCTTCGACAAGCTCAGACTGACAGTTTCGAGACCTGTCCGCCTCAGGAGGACCGCTTAGCTCTCAACCCTCATTAACTTCTTTTCTCCTGTCTTCTCATTTCTCACAAACTTATCACTCATCACTTTGTACTTATTACTTTGTACTAACTACTCATAAATAACATCCCTCTAACCCACTTCTAAAGGGGGATTTCGGACTTCGGACTTCGAGAGCCTCAGTCCTCAACCTTCTTTACTCCTTAACTAATACGTCACATCGAGTGTCCGCCTCTGGCGGATGTATCGAGATGCTATCTGGGTAAAAAAGTTGATAATTAGTTGATGGTTTGCCAAAATGAGGTCGCGTCTGTTATATTCAAATTTGAGTGATTTATACTCAATTTTGAATGTTTTTTGCTCAATTTTGAATGTTTTTTGCTCAATTTTGAGTGATTTATACTCAAGTTTGAGTGTTTTATACTCAAATTCGAGTCTTTTATATTCAGTTTTGAATGTTTTATACTCAACGACGAGTGTTTTATACTCAAATTCCAGTATCAGATATTCATAAAAAAACCAGAAAGACTCAAGGACGTATCTTTCTGGTGATGTTACCGGATTTTCTTGATTGAAAAAATTATTTTTTAGAAAACCGCTTTTTTAAATCCTCATAAATCGGTTTGGCGCTAGGTACTCCTTTTTTGTTGGCTTCATTTACCTGTCCGTAGTACAATAATGCAGCTTGTAGGGCTTCACTGCCGGCTAATAGTCGCGTGTCATCTACATCAGAAAACAATTGTTCCAGCACATTAGCAATAGGTGTTAATTGAGATACTACGGTTTCATCTTTTAAGAACTCGTCTTTATCCATATAGCCTGGCATAAACTCTGGATTGGTTTCTGTATATCCTTTTACCTTTTGTACCGTAGGTAAGGATTTATCTCCCATTTTAAAAAGCCCTGATCGTTCGTTTGCGGTTAACGCCTGTAAAAAAGGGGCTAACGCAGTTTTGCATTCTTGTAGTTTAGTAGCTACTTCATCAATAGTTTCTTGTGGAATGACTACACTAATTTGGTTCTCTTGTGCCATACGTTCAATTTTTTTATAATTAGTATTCTTATTACACCCGCTTTTGTAGCGAGTCACTATACCATTGTGTATGGAACCATAGAATTGTTACCAGTGTTTTTGGAATTTTTTTTTGGAAAGTTGGGTTTTTTGATGGTTGATGGTTTGACTTTGCCTGAATAGGGTTGGGGTGTATGGGGCTTGCGTATGAGTTGTGGTATATCGTTTCCTGAATGTTGAATTTGCCTATTGAAGTCAACATATGCAATATACAAATTGTTGTAGCTAGTTTTTTTTAATATTCATTAATTATCGTTTTATCTCCTTTTTCATTTACATCAATCTCATAAGCATAACTTTCGGTTGTCCATCCTAAGTCAGTTGTATACATAACAAAATATCGATTATCATTAGTCTTAAACTCTAGCCACTTAAGAATTGATTTTTCATCAAAGTCGCAAGGCCAAGACAATGAAGGGAAGAAATACGTATCTTCATTTAGCCAATATTTTAAATGGACTTCTTTTATTCTTTTAAATGCTTCATCAGATTCAATCTCTCCATCATTATAAAGCTTGTTTACTGCTAATTTTTCTTTGTGAAACTCTCTAATCCGACTGATGTTATTTGTATTCTCCAAAACCTGAATATGATTTTTAGGTTTAATCACTTTAATTTCTTTTCCATTCTTAAAAATGCTAATCTCTAAAAGTGAATAGTAAATTATTGTATTATCCTGACGTTGATTGTCAAATCCATTGGCGTCTATATGAAAACTAAATAGCGATAGTAGATCTTTAATAAAATCTGTATCTGATTTGAATTTGTTCTTCTGATATTTCTTTGGTAAAGTTTCTCTAAACGAATCTACTTTATCATTTAAATTTTTATTAATTGAAGAGTTTTTGTCCGCCCATAGAAATGTTTTATCATCAAGATTAAAAGTTCCTAAAATTTTTGGTATTGCAATTACTTCATATCCATTTTCCTCAATTATATACTTAACTTCTCCTTTCGTTTGGTCAAACAAATACTCATTTGTCGGTTGCATATTCCAAACAATTCTTTGGTACATATTTCTTAAACTCAAATCAGAGTTCGCTTCTGAAAATCTAGTTTCCAAGTTAGATTGACCTTTAGAAAAAAATGAAAGCATAATTAATATTATTGTCAAGGTTGATTTTTGCATTTTGTTTAATTAGCTATAACGATTAATGTAAAATACGTTTTAATGTATTTTTACATATTGTTATGTGCTATTTTAATCATACCAATATACATTAAATGATTTTGCTTTTTGTAAGCAATGTAATTGATAGTAAATTTCATTAGGGATTTTTTTTTCTCTGATATTTCCAAACTCATATAGAATTTTAGAATCATATTGTAATTGGTCATTATTCCTAGATTGAACAGGGAATAATTTCTCAATAATATTCAATGTTGAAGAGCTATCAATCTTATATATGTTATAAAATTATTATTAATTGCGAAATCTATATTAGAAAAACTTACTTCACCGTTTAATTCTTCATATTCAATTCCATTTTTGTAAAAATATTTCATTCTAATATTGTTATAGACCCACCCACCATAACCAGCATCAAGAAAATCACCATTATTAGCATCGGTAAATGCATTTATATTTTGTAGAATATATAAGATACCATCTCTATCTTCTCGTTCAATTTTATCAGAGAAGTCATTTTTTTTGCTTAATTCATAGGACATAATACTATCAGGTTTCCCAATAATGTCTAAAAAATATTTAAGTGATGTAGTTGTTTTTAATTTTCCATTAATTAAAAGTTCATTCGGTTCTATTCCTTTAGGGTTTAATTTCTGAGGTAATTCTTCAAAAGATTTGATATATCCATTAAAAGCATATCCTTCTATTCCGTTTAATAATCTTACTTTACACCAGTTCCCTCTTACAATTCCGTCTTTTTTATCACTTATGGTTTCCTTTTTATTTGGAAAGTTCTCTATGATTTCTAGAGGTTCTAGGTATTTTAAAACAGCGATTCGTTTCGCGGCTAGAGAAGGCTTTTTACGTAAAGACAATCTATTTGCAACGGTATAAAAATATTCTTTAGAGTTTCGAGATTTTTCTCGTTTTTCTACTGTTTTTGATGTTATAGCTTCCTCTATTTTTTTAGGTTGTTGTTTTTTTTTCTTACAAGAAAAAAAAAGTCCAATAATTAATATTATAATGATTTTAAACTTCAATATTCAATTTTTTAGGAATTGTACATAACGGTTAGTATATGAAAAGTAGGGCAGTTGATAAGCACTTACTTTCGGTTTTACACTTAGCCATGTTTTTCATTTTATTTTTAACTTTTTACTAAAATACAATTTAAAAATATGGTGGACTTTGCAAAAAAGCACAAGCCTTTATTTTAGCAATAACCGCCCTATTTTTTATAGCATCGATGAAAAAGCGATAAGTCGAGTATCTTTAAGATGCATTAAAAATTAAAGATATGAACACTCAAATTATCGTCCCATCTAAGTTATACATTGGTATTGATATTCACAAACGCAGTTGGAAGGTACATTGCAGTACAGATCTATTTTCTGGTAAGAGTTTTAGTATGTCTCCAGATCCAGAGCAATTGTTGCATTATGTTTCAAAACATTATTCTGATTATGTTGTAAGTGTTGCTTACGAAGCAGGTTGTTGTGGTTATTATGCGCATCGTTGTTTCGAGAGTTATGGTTGGACTTCATTTGTTGTGAATCCTGCTGATATACATCGTAAGGGCAAGGAGCGCCACACCAAGACAGATAAGATCGATGCACAGTTAATTAGTCGAGAGCTTAAAGATGGTAGATTAGAGAGCATTTTTGTTCCAGATATCAAAAGAGAAGAACTTCGTAGTTTATTTAGAAGGCGCAATGATTTAGTGAAAGATTTTCGTAGGATTAAGAGTTATATTAAGATGCAGTTGCTATATTTTGGTATTAAGGAGCCATTAGAATTTGATAATGATCATTGGAGTCATAAGTATCGGAGTTGGTTAGATGGTATTGTTTTTGAATACCCAACAGCAAAGTCGACTTTGGATAGCCGGATGCGTTTTTTTCGTTTTGTAGATCAAGAGTTACGAGATATATCTACGGAGTTACGTAGGTATTGCAAGGTTCATTATAAGAAAGATTATCTGTTGTTACGAAGTATACCAGGTATTGGTGGTATTGTCGCTTGTGGAATCTTATGTGAGTTAGGGGATTTGCGACGTTTTAGTAGCGTAAAACATTTGGCAGGATATGTTGGATTAGCTCCTGGAATTCATCAAAGTGGCGCTAACTATAAAGTGATGGGTATTACCCCAAGAGCGCATCGTTTGATACGGAGTTATTTTGTAGAAGCTTCTTGGCAAGCTATTCGTGCTGATCCTGTTATGCAGGCATACTATCGAAAGCACACAGGAAAGAATGTTAAGAGTATTATTATCAAAGTGGCAAGAAAACTATTAAGTAGAACATTGGCAGTTATAAAAACGGAGACTCCTTATACGATAGGGGTAGTCTCCTAAAAAGATAAAAGAAACCATAACAAAGCTCATAAAATTTAAAGCTCGTATCACAAAACAACGTGGGTGAACTATAATCTAAATAGTATCACATTTTTATAGCAAGTGACCGAGTTTATTATAACTTATAATCATACAGATGCTGGTGACGTTTCATTATATAGAATCGATCACATATAGGATGCGGAGCAAGTTATATTAAAAAAGAAAAAGTGGTTTAAGTAAGAAAATAAAATATTACCTATCTTTAAAGAACTGGACTAAAGCTTTTCATAGGAGCCCTTGTTGTGCATAGTTATTTATTCCGTTCAATATATTTCTTTTCAGTTTGAGTTTCAGTCAACTTTCCGTTTTTATTGAATGTTTTAATTATTGTTTTTTTCTTTTTGTTTTCATAGAGCTGATATTCTTCTAAATCTCCATTTTCATTATAGTAATCTACTCTTTTATAATCGAGAGTGAAATTATCATAGAAGTAATGAGCTCTTAATTCTCCGTTTTCCCAATATTCTTTTATGTCAATTGGTTTTCCATTTTTATAATTTCCTTCTGTCCTCTTAGTTCCATTTGCATAAAAGTCAGTTTCTGTTCCATTACAAACTTTATCACAATTTAAATAAGTCCAGCGTTGGGAATGCAATTCATTCCCTCCAGCAAAGAGAATTTTCGGAATTCGTATAGTGTCGTTAATCGTCTTGATTGAAGTCGAGTATTGTAAAACCCAATCATCTATTTTCTTAAAAACAGTTATGTAGTCATAATTTAAATCCTTACTTGAAAAAATATCATATTCAGGTTCAATTATTTGATTAGAACAGTTGTCATAAAAAACTAAACTCAAGTTTTCTTTTTCGCTATTTTGGCTAAAACACGAAAAACTTATAATTAGCAGAAATATTGATTTTAGTAATGTTTTCATAATTATGCACAACGCCAAATATATGAATCGGAGCAAGGCAAGCATGCCTGAACCAATTGATCTATTTGCGCATTTTTATTTCTTATTCAATTTATAAAAATTTAGCGCCATTGCAAAAAGGAAATAGCCTTTGGATCAAGCGTTAAACTTTGCTCTGATTTTATATATAATGTTGTGGTTTCGTTTTTTATTAGAAAAAGATCCAATCAATAACTTTTATTAAACCAATTATAGCAAAAACAGGGATTGATAATAGGAATCCTCCTAAAATAAATCCGATTAATTTATTACTCAACGGGTCTTTGTGTTTTTCTGTTTTTCGTTTTTGTTTATTCAGTTTAGGAACAAATTTTGGGATATAATTTGACTTCTTTTTACTGTCAGATTCTAAATCAGTTAGTTTTTTCTGAGCAAATTCACTCAGTTGAGATTTGTCACCTCGAAAAGTAATATTTTGTAAAATCTTTGTTCCTGAATAATTAACTGACTTTTCATAAATTTCAACACACTTTTTTATTCGATCTTCACTTGGTTCAGTTAAAATCCAATATCTTCCCGCCGCATCTAAAAATCCACTTTCATAGTATAATTCAGCAAGTCGATTCCATAGTTCAATTTCGTTGGGATATTGATTAATCAAATTCCTTAGTCTGTCCGCAGCTTTTAATTTCAATCCGCTATCTATTTCGGATTCTATTTTCGTTAGTTTATCTTTTATATTCACAATGTTTTTTAATGAACCATAACGTTTAATATATGTGTCGTAGCAGGGCAAAATGTTACCTAACTATCGACATTTCTGCGCAGATTTTATACATTATTCAGCTTTAAAATCAATGCGCCATTCTAAATAAACAAGAACCAATCGATTAATCAATTATCAGCTATGATCACATATATCTTGTTGTAGCAAGTTATTTATTCTTATGTTTATCCACCCAAGTATTTTTTCCAGCAAAGAAGGCAAGTAGCATTTCTGTCATTTCGTCAACAGAAGTTAAAGGTTTTTCTTTTAATACACTAAAATCTCCATTTGTGTATCCAGAATAAAAACCATATTTGAATTTTCCGCTTACATGTATAGCATTATTTTCATTTTTAAGTTGTACCACATTAAATTTTTTCCAGTCAAGCGTTGATATTGTATTTTTTATTATTTCTGAAGTTGCTTTTTCTGAAATCATTATTAAATCATTATCAGAAATCATGATTGGGTCACCTTTAAAATCATCTAATATGAATAATTTTAAATTTTTTATATCTGTTTTTTTAAATGTTATTATACTGTCAAGCGATATATGCTTTTTATTCAATTTTTTTTTTGGTCGCCAATTAACTAAAAATATGACTCCAATAATCGCAATAATTCCAACTAATGTTACGAAAGTATGCTTCCTCTTCATAAGGGTTATTTTAATTTGCTACAACGGTAAATATAACAAACGTTGTTGTCCCGAAGGGCAACTATGTTTTGTTATATAGTGTTAGGTAGCGTTTATTTTCTTTAATTGCTCTCTCCAAAGTTCATTTGCGTGTTTGAGGAGCTTTAGTTCAAACTCTTTATTTTCACCTTGAATAAAATCTTTTATCGAAATTTTAAAAGGCTTTCTTGTATTGTTACTTTTTTGGAATTTTATTTGCTCGCTATACAAATCACTTATATTATTCCAATCTCCGAACGGCACAGAATTGGAAAACCCTAAATAGTCATCAAATGTAATTTTGCCAATTACTTTAGTTCTCTTAATTTTCCTTTTCATATTTCTAGCTTGAAATTGACTCCAAAAATAACCTTGATGATAATTATGATCTCCTCCATTATCCAGGTACATTATTTCTGAATTAAGAAACTCCTCAACTGATATTAGAGAGTCCGATATTAGCGAACTAAATACAAATCTATTACCACCATCTATCTCGTCATTTTCTTGTTCAAAAGCTAAAGCAAAAATAAACTGCTTTGACTCTAATTGAATAGATACAATATCTCCTTTTGTGAAATAGGCTGGACAAAGAGTAATCTTTTTCCTCTTTAAAGGCTTTTCTTTTGGTTTTTGAATTTTTTCAATGAATTCTGTTAAAGTTTTTATTCTCTTTTTATAGTCTTTTTCATTTTCTTTCCATAGACTAAGTCCTTTACCAGTTTCGATACACTCTTTTACTTTTAATATCGATTCAGGTTCTAATTCGCCACACATCCATTGACTATGTGCAATTCCCGTCCAAAAATCTGCATATTCGTCCTCATCATTGTCAGGATTATATTCGTTTTCCAATTTTTTTCTTATTTCAGTAACACTATGACTTAGATTATATAGGTGTTTATATTCAGCCCAAATATCTGCGGTTGTGTCATTTTGTAATATTCCAGTTCCCCAAGCTCCCATTTTAATTTCGTTTATGCTACCTAACGCCAAATATATGAATCGGAGCAAGGGAACAAGCCTTAACCAATCGATTTATCTGCGCATTTTTATTTCTTATTCAATTTATAAAAATCTAGCGCCATTGCAAAAAGGAAATAACCTTTCGATCTATCACTAAACTTTGCTCTGATTTCATATATAATGTTACCACCAGTTCTTTTTCATATTTTGAATAATATAATGTTTTCATATAGAGTAAAAGTTTGTTCTTCCTCATTAAAATTATTCAAATCTACTTTGAAAGCTGTTTTTTCTGGGATTTGTTTTTTGTCAAATTTATAATAAGTGTAGCCATCTTGTTTGATAACCTCTATTCCCAGAACAGATTGGTAATTTATACTATCAGTTCCAAATTGTAATCTTACAAGCCAATTTTTGTTAGGGTTATTTTTATAGACAAAGTAATAGAATTTTTCATCTTGTTTTAAACTTGGTTTTTCGGAGAAACCTGTTAAAAAGTAAAGCGGATCTAAATATTGAGAAGCATTGAATTCAGTCAATGTTAATGGTTTTTCTAATAATTGCCATTTGTTATCAGATGGAAAATGAGTAATAATTGCGTTTTTGGGGCTAATATTAAAATAGAAATCTGGAACATTGGTCTCGAACTGCTGAGCCCAAGTTGTATCTATAATTAACCATTGATCATTTATTTTGCTAACATTCCAAGCGTGACTGAAACTTTGATCCAACTCAGGTTCGACATATGGGTTTGTAAGATGCCTAATATATCCACTCACTATAACGGTTTCTATATTTAATTCAAGCATAAACCACTTAAAAAGTTCGGAATAACCAGCGCAAACTGCTTTTTTCCGTTCAAAGACTTTATTTGGATTTGTATTATTGATGTAATCTTCTTCAGTATATATACTAGAATCTAGTCTATCCTTAACTTCAAAATCATATTCAATATTGTTACTAATCCAATGATAGAAAAACCTTGCTCTTTCTATATCATTTGCAATGTTGTTTTTTGCATAGTCAATTAATTCTGGTAGCGATAAATTCTTTTTATTTAATTCCTCTATAATATTTTTAGTCAATGTTGTTTGAGACCATGATTGGTTAAAAGAAAGCAAAAGGATTAACATTGCTAGAAGCTTTTTCATAATTGGTGGTAACAATTGTATATAGTCACCAAAAGTAACTATATATCCTTTTTATGTTTGTTGATAACCGTAGAATTAAACGTTTAATAAACGTTTAATTCTACGGTTAATTTTTATATAGATTCTAAAAATAGCGTAAAATTCCCCATATAACAAAATTGTATAGTGATTCTATGGATTATCTACTTTGATTCTGTTAAGAATTAGGGGGATTATTGGCTATCGGGTTTTGGTCTTCGGACTTCGGACTTCGGACTTCGAGACTTGTCCGCCTCAGGAGGAGCCTCAGCCCTCATTAACTTCTTTTCTCCTGTCTTCTCATTACTCATTACTTAATACTCTTTACTTTGTGCTAACTACTCATAAACAACATCCTCCTAACCCCCTTCGAAGGGGGAATTTCGGACTTCGGACTTCGAGACTTGTCCGCCTCAGGAGGAGCCTCAGTCCTCAACCTTCTTTTCTCCTGTCTTCTCATTTCTCACAAACTCACCACTCATTAACTCCTCACTACTTTGTACTCATTACTTAATACTTAATACTCACTACTATTTCATAAATCTTGCTACCTTCGTAACTCATAATTCATAAATCGTTATTCCGTATTGTTCCAACACACCCATCCATACGAACCTTTTTTTCCTGAGGGAGCTACTAAATTAATAGTAGGAACTTTGCCGCCACCACGCTTTACTTCAGGAGAACTAAAAAAAGGAGATGTTGATTTTTGTTATGGCAGTATCAGTGGATTACTATGGCCAGTTTTGGATCGTATTTTTGACTTAAATCTAAAATTTGAAACTACCTTAGGAGCTGTAAATCAGCGTAAGAATTTCTTAGCATCTAGAGGAATAGGAGTTTGTGATATCGTCCATAGTTGTAAACGAGATAAAATTGATGCTTCAGACCTGGGAATGCAATACATAGAACTTAGAGACGTAGTGTCATATTTGCATCAGTATCCTAAAATCGATACACTTCTATTTACAGGTGGTAATAGTAAAAATGGCCCGGAATATTTCTTTAGAAAACATCTTAAAGACTACCAATTACAGTTAGCATTGGTGTCGAATGACATTCCCAGAATACATAGCTTTCAGTTAGAAGAAAGAACAATAAAAACGGTGTCTCTAACAGCACCTTCTGGAGCAGCAAATAGATCTATAGGAAGTTTACAATCCTATAAGGACCAGAAAAATCAAAATCCTACATTCAATACCATTGATTTTAGAGTGATGCAGTATCGAGAATTCTTTTAACTGTATTTTCCCTCTGATTTCCCGTATAAATACCTATTTCATTTCGCCCTGATATGGAGTAAATTGTAGTATGCTTATGCATAACATACATCATATTAATTCCCTGTGGTTTATCACCGCACTAAAACACTTTTCATGAAAACATACTTACATAGTTTATTAGATGAGGACAATGATCCAATCGTTCAGAAATATTTAGAATATATTAAAACAGGATTTCCCAAAGCCAAAGGGAAGAAAAAAGATGTACTGGTTGTAGGAGCCGGGATGGCAGGAATGGTCGCAGCTTCTGCCTTAAGACAATCGAGACATAATGTTACCATCGTAGAAGCAAATACCCGAATTGGAGGAAGGGTAAAAACTTTTAGGAATGCTAAAGGAAAGAAGTATTGGGAAGATAACGCATTATATGCCGAGGCAGGAGCCATGCGTTTGCCAAACTTTCATAATATGGTGCTGGAGTATTGTAAGCAGCTAAAGGTTCCTTTAGAACCATTTTATTATGTTTCTGTAGATAAAGAAGAAGCGCTAAAAAATAAAGAACAGAATTATGTAAACTATGAAAAAGATAGCGCCACATTTCCTGAGAAAACATTCAATTCATTGTTATTTGTGAACTATGAACAAGTAGTTCAGAGTGAGTATTATAAAGAAGGTGCTGATATCAATAAATTGTTGGATTATCATGTACAAACGAATAAAGATCCAAATGTTCCGGACGAAAATCAAGCAGCTAATATTTTGCTTCATAATGCATTACAGCCGCTTAAAGATTTTATCGCTATTGATCCAGTTGCAAATTGGCCCAAACTGATTGAGAAACTAGGAGAATACTCCATGCGTCGCTTTCTCAAAGAATTCACTAATTACTCAGAGAATGCTATAGAGATGATCGCGGTAATCCAAAATATAGAATCGCGTATGTCGTATGACTTTCTACAGAGTTTTATCGAGGTGAATATTATTAAAAATGATACTATTTTTTGGCAGGTAGTTGGAGGAACAGATGTTATTACTGAATCTTTTTATGAAAAACATGAGTTAAAGGATATCACTCATCTGGATACCAAAATGACAGACCTCTATCTAAGAGATGGAAAAGTAAGAATCTCTACAGAAATAGAAATCAAGCGAGATCCATCCTATTATGAAAAAATAGGGTTTAAAAAACAGGAAGTACCGGTAAGTGAAATGGAGTTTGATGAGGTTATAGTAACGATACCTTTCTCGGCTTTCAGAATGGTGCACGTATGGCCTAAATTCTCTCAGGATAAGAGAAAAGCCATTCGAGAACTGCATTATGATTCTGCTACTAAAGTATTGATAGAATTTACAGAGCGCTGGTGGGAAAAAGATCCATATAATATTGTGGGAGGTGGAACTATTACTGATTTGTCTAATCGATTTATTTATTATCCAAGCCAACATATAAATAGAGAAGGAAATGGATTAATGCTAGCATGCTATTGTTGGGCAGATGATGCCAGAAAATGGGATTCTATGAGTCATAAGGACCGTTATATATATGCATTAGATAATATTGCTGTAGCACATGCACCAGATAATTTAGAAGAACAAAGAAGAATTAAATCCTTATCTGTCTTCAATCCAGATACACCAGAAGATCCAGAGTATGTAGATGGGATAAAAGGAGCAGCAACGGTATCCTGGATGCAGAATCCGTATGCTTTTGGAGAAGCAGCTATTTTTACTCCAGGACAATTAAATTTATTACAAGGAGCTATAGAAAAACCTGAATGGGAAGGAAAAGCACATTTTGCAGGAGAACACACATCCTTAAAGCATGCGTGGATAGAAGGAGCTATCGAATCTGGTATTCGAGCAGCACTAGAAGTGAATGAAACACCTGTAGAATTTTAAAAATCTAGTATCATGAGTAAAATAACAGTAGCAAAATATCTACAACTTCGACTTGAAGAACTTGGATTAGATACGGTTTTTGGTGTTGCAGGAAATTATTCGGCACCCTTTCTAAATACAATTATTGAGGATCCGAAAGCTAAAATTAAGATTATAGGGAATACTAATGAAATAAATGCAGGACACTGCGTAGATGCCTATGCCAGACTAAAAGGTATCGGTGCTGTGGCAGTTACCTATGGTGTTGGAGCATTTAGTGTCTTGAATCCAGTAGCAGGTTCTTATGTAGAACATAATCCTGTACTAGTGATTAATGGAGCTCCGACAAATGCAGAACAATCAAAAAACCTTGGAGAAGGTTTGATGGCTTCGCATATGACTGGAGATATGTATAGTAATATTAATGTTTTTCGGAATATAACTGTTGCTGCGGAACAAGTTACAGGAGGAGGAGAAGCACCTTATAAAATAGATGGTGTGTTAAATGCTATGATTAGTTATGGTAGACCTGTTTATTTAGAGGTTTTTGAAGATGTTTGGCGTTCGGAATGCGATATTCCGGATCGTCCTATTACCCGAAAACATAGTGATCTGTGTATATCCACTGCAAAAAGTGCAGCCAGTGCAACTGCCGATTTGATCGAAGCAAAAGACAAACCAATTTTTTGGGCAGGAGTAGAGATTCAACGTAAAGGACTTCAGAAGAAGTTTTTACAACTTGTAGAAGATACAGATATCGAGTTTACAACCTCTATTATGGGTAAATCCATTGTTTCTGAAGATCATCCATTATTTAAAGGTGTTTTTAATGGAAATGCTTCTCCGGATGATGTTTACGAAAGATTTACGAAAGCAGGATCTAAAATCGGAATAGGTGCCTGGACCACTGGCAAAAACTTAGGCGGATTTAATATTTGGGATGATAATACTGTATTGGCAAATCATTCTGGAATTAGAGTAGGTGCAAAGTTCTATGCAAATATGTCATTAGAGGCATTTATTGATGCACTTAGAGAGGAGTTGATACAGCGTAAAGAGAAGTTTATCAAGTTCTCTATGGATGCTGCCATCAGTAATAATCTTAAAAAATCAATGCAAGTTCAAACTTCTGATGAGTTAACATATGATCGATTTTTTACAAAAATGAATAGCTATATCACAGCTTCTAATACGGTAGTTGTTGATGCAGGATTCCCTTTACTTGGAGCTCAGGGATTACATAGAGGGAAACCGAATACATTTATCGCACAGGCCAATTGGTTGTCTATTGGATATTCTGTTCCAGCAGCTATAGGAGTTAAATGCGCAGCACCTGATCAAAGAGTGATGGTGTTTGTGGGAGATGGTGCTTTCCAGGAAACTTGTCAAGCAGTTTCTACACAGCATCACCTAAAACAGAATACAGTGGTTTTTGTATTAGACAATAAAATATACGGGATCGAACAAATGTTGGTCAATCCAAATCCATTCAGAGGAAAAGATAAGATTGACTATCCACAAGAAGATCTAAATAAAGTATATCCATACAATGATTTAAATAATTGGAAATACGCTAAGCTTACGGATGCTTTTGGAGGAATTGGGCTAGAAGTTAAAACACAAGAGGAGTTGGATACAGCATTACAACAAATTGATAAACACCCTAATGATAATTTCATTGTACATGTTCATATTCCCAAAACCGATATTCCTGATTCGATTCAGTATAGAACCAAAAAAGCAGGAGAAGATGAAACATTAAATCCAGATTGGTCATTGTGTTAAATACTAAAGAAGTAATCCTAATATCAATTATGCTTGATTTTTAGGGTTACTTTTTATATCTATAATGCCCAATAATTTTATAGTCAAATAGACAGTCGGCTAATACCTGTCCTCCTCCTATGTTGTGAACGATTAAATATCTGCGTTGATCTTCAGATTTTTTATCAACTACTAATCCAATATGGGTAAGTCCACCGCCTAAACTCCAACATATAATATCTCCAGGTACATAATCCTCCGAATTCTTAGAAATAGATTTCACCTTGCCAAATCGAGAAAAGAACTTCATAAGATTCGGAACTCGCCTATGATCAATATTTTTATCAGTTTTTGATAGCCCCCAATTTTTAGGATATAGACCAAAATTAACTTTCATATCTTCATGAACTTCTTTTTGGAGATCAATACCTAATTTTCGATATGCTCTGATTACTACATCTGTGCATACACCTTTATTACTAGGAACATCTCCGTTAGGATATTCGATAGAGAAGTATGCAGGATCATATGTTACGTCTTGTTTAGTCAATGATAAGGAAGCATCAGACAATTGATGATAAAAATCCTCCTGAGCAAAAAGAGATAAAGAAACTATAAAAAATAGTAAGCGTATGATTTGCTTGTTCATAGGTTTTGTTTTGACAATGTTAACAAAATTAATTTTTTATTATTAAGAAAAATCTTGCATTATAATATAATAATTCTTTTTTTTGGTCCTGATTAAAAATAAACTGATTACTTTATGTAAATTGTATTAGTTTGTTTTGTCCCCCTAATCTTCTTTTCTGAATATACCTCTTTTTGCGAAGGTGACTAATTAAAAGTTACTACGATATTTCGTTATGAGAATTTACCAAGTATTTATTTTTTCTTTTTGCATCCTAACCGATTGCTATTCTCAGCAGATAGATAACGAGTTTTCTAGAAATGGATTGCTGTTATTTAAAGAGTTAGGAATGATTTCTTCTCATATAATTGATTTTGATGTAATCGAAGAGGATAAAATTAACGTCCTCTATGAGGCGGATGCTAAAAAAAACTTAGTACGTCTTCATGAGAATGGTGCAAAAGATATTAATTTTGATATAACTTCTACTGATTTAGTTGATCAAAATACGATACCAATAGCTATGAGTTCTAGATCAGATGGAAGCATTTTAGTTTTATCTAATTTTTGGGATGAACATAGTTGGATGATTTCTATAAATGGATTTTATGAAGATGGAAGTGTTAACGACGAATTCGGAAGTAGTGGAGTATATAAAAAGAATATACTGGACAACCTAGATGATAATTATGGTCAATACATTTATGCATCATCTAGTGATGAAATAATTGTTGTTGCTAAAGTTAGAGGGTTTAGCACTTCGAAAGAGGAAGAAAAAATTGCCATCCTAAAGCTTTCGGATATAGGAGAAACCTTATCATCTAGTTTATACGATGATCATCATTTTACATTAAATTGTTCTGCAATGGAAGATGACTATTTGTTACTTGGGTATTCTGAGTCAGTAGATAATGGAGAGGAACAATCAACTTATTTAGCGGGGTTCGACAGTAGTCAGATGGCGTCTAATAACCTATACTGCCTTACTATAGAAGAAGATTATCAATCTTTTGATCATATCGTTTTTTCAAATTCTAAACTATATACATCTCAGATAGAAAATGAAGCAGAAGGTGTGTATCGCATTCGTAAATATGGCGAGAAAGGAAATCTAGATAACTCTTTTCTAGACGCTGGAAAAATGGGGTATAGTACAGATATTTATAACTCTGATTTTGTAGTGAATGAAGTAGGAGAAGTTTTTATTATTTCTAAAAGTTTAGATAGTGAGTTCGAAATACTAATTAAAAAACTACTAAGTAATGGTGATGTAGATACTGACTATGGTGTTGATGGGGTGGCATCTATTTTTCTGAAGTATCCAATTATTGATCTTCATAAAATACGATTGGATGAAAAAAATAAATTGTATATTTCCGGTGCAGTCGGAATTGATGGTGATTCGTATGGTTTTATTACAAAAATCAAACTAAATGTTCAGCAATTAAAAAGAGAAAAATTAGAAAAATTCTTAGGTAGTTTATTTACAAAAGAATAATAGTCTTACTTCGATAACTCTTCTAATCTTTCTTTTTCTGATTTGCTAAGCTTGTCTATTCCTTGATTGTTTATTTTATCCAATAAGCGATTTAATTCTTTTTCCTTTTCAATTTTATTAACATTGTAGCGATCATCAATATCTAATAATCCTTCTGGTTTTTGTTGGATGTTTTTCTTGAATTGCAAAAAATCAGGTTTGAGCCATTTGATAAAAACAAAAATGAGAATTATAGCAATTAGTAAAGGAATGGACATAAAATATAGTTGTAAAATATTGTCTGAGAACAAATTTTATAAAAATCCAAGGATTAAAAAAATAAAATAAAAGTTAGTTTATGTTTCTTTGAAATACATCTGATTTCATCCGTTTTTTATGCTAGAAACCATTTTTTATTGCATAAACAGCTAAACCAACTCTAGTTTTGAGTCTTAATTTTGAAAATAAACTATCCCTGTAATTTTCTACAGTACGAGGACTACAAAACATTTTCTCAGCTATTTCTTTATAACTCATTTCCGTGGTTGAGTATTTAAGAAACTCTATCTCTCTATCAGACAGTTTAATGTTGTTAGTGTCGTCGGTATCATCAGTATTAAGAGAGTCAAAAACTTTAATAGCGGCCCACTCAGGAAAGTATCTCCCTTTTTTAATAATCATTTCTAGAGATTGTTCTAATTCAGAAGGTTGAATATTTTTTAACATATAACCTTTTGCTCCATTTTTGATCATCTTTATCAAACTGGCATCATCATTCTGCATGCTAAGTGCCATAATTAAAATATCAGGGTAATTTTTCTGTAACCATAAAGAGGTTTCAAAACCATCCATCTCTGGCATGCTGATATCCAATAAAATAATATCCGGTTTGATAGAAGAAGGTAACTTTTGTTGTAAATCAACTCCGTTTTCACAGGTGTATATTACATTAAAATTTTTGAATTTTGAGATGATTTCTGCCAAAGCATTGGCAATAAGAACATGATCATCTACAATAACAATATTATGATTCATAATTGACTAGTTCTAATGTTAGTTGTGTTCCTTTTTCAATTTCACTAGTATATTCAAGTTTCGCTTTTATCAATTCTGCTCTTTTTCTAAAGTTTTTTAGACCAATACCTTTTTCTATAGAAGTGTTTATGTTAAAACCAATTCCATTATCTTTTAATGATAATACAATATTATTTTCATTTTGGTCTAGATTGATTGTAATTAAGTCACATTTAGAATGTTTAATACTGTTTTGTACAAACTCTTGAATGATTCTAAAAATAACAGTCTTAGTTGCATTAGTATCTAAATAAACTTTCTTATTGTACTCAAAATTAATACTACATTTATTAAGGTTGTTTATTCTAGCACATAATTGTTCAATTAATGAAATAATATCATTGTTTTGTATATTGTTATTAGTCAATGATTTAGAAATTTCTCTTAGCTCTTCTAGAGAGTCATCAATAATTTCATTTATAGATTGAATGGAATTTCCTTGAAGCTGATCAAAATCTGCAATGGGTAATTGTTTCAGATATAAACTAGCTAAAGTCAGCTTTTGCCCAACACTATCATGTATTTCTTGACCAATATGGGTCATAGTATTGGTTTGAATCTCCATTTGAGTTTTAAGAAGTTCCTTCTTATGGGTTTCATCCTTATACTGAAGTTGTTTATTATGCTCTTTTTTCTTTATTCGATATTGGAATATAAATAATACAATCCCTGCAACAAAAGCCACAAAGATGATATTAAACAAAATGAGCATTATTTTAAACGATGTTTCCCCCATATAAATGATATCGTGAATAGTGAGTACATAATTATATTAGCTATCAAAAAATATGCATAGTAAATTGTCCAAATTTCTCTATACTGGTTTCGTAATAGTTGATAAAAACAAAACAAAGGAAAAGTACCAATGTATAAAAGAATTACGCCAAGATTTATATAAAACATTTTATTATGTCTAAAATACAGTATGCTATCATTCTTAATTTGTTTTAAAAACTCTAGTAGAACTAAAAAAATTAAAAATATAGTTCCAATGCTAGGATTAAGAGAGTAAACCACATACAATTTTTTAAAAAACAACTGTATTGGAAGGTAAGTAAGCAAATACAATACAGTACAAACAATAAAGGTTTTTTTGCGATTTAAAGATTTAGCTCCATATAACCAAAAGAAGAAAATGTACTGTAAAGGTATACCAAAGTAGGCATAGTAATATTGTTTTATTTTAGGATCAAAATTTGTAAAAAAATGCCAGAAGATTTCTTGTATAGCTATCACAATCAGATAATATATAAAAAATCTCCAGTAACTCTTTTTTAATCTGGGGAGATAAATCAATCCTACTATTGCAGCAATAATTTCCGCTAATAATAGGACTGGTTTTAAAATATAATAATAGTCGGGCATAATTTATATTAAAAAGATTCTCCACTGCCATCAGCTGGAGGAATAAGACTTCCATGATTTTGAGCAGTTGTGTTATAGTCTGGATCTGATCTTTTAGTCAGGGTCAGAGCGGGAATTGAATTTGTGGTATTGGTGGATTGATATTCAGAGAATAAACTCATTTTTTCAGTATAAGTTTCTTTATGCAAAGGATTGAAGTCCATATGCACTCCCTTTTTTAGTAATGTTGGTATCATTACTAAAGTATGACGTTGTTGAAATTTTTCTGTTGTTGTGTCATTTAAAAAATCTTTAAGATCATCATATTGATTACTCCACGTTTCTATTTCTGGATAACGAGAATAGTACATACGTAAACCTAAACTTTCTTTAGAAACACCATTTCTTTTCGCATTGATCTCCACATGATAAATAAATCTTTTTAGTGTTTCTAATTCAAATGATATAGAATGTGCATCATCTTTCATTACAGCTTTGATATGTTTAAGCTGATTTTGTTTATAGCCGTTAGCCATGTTATGAACAAGATTGACCTTTAGTTCACTAAAGGTTTCATTCGCATAATTCATACAAATAGTGTCCTTTTTAGTGGAGGATAGAAAATTTTTAGGAGGATGAAAATAAGCATAAGTAATAAAACCAATGGCTACGGTAGCTAAGAGTATTGTAGAAATCATTTGTTTGATGGTTTAAAGGTTGAAAATTATGTCTTACAAATAACGAAAATCTATTGTTGTATTGGCAATAAAAAAGAACCTGATTTAATAGGGTTAAATAACCTAAAAAATAAAGGTTGATAAAATAAGAAGTTAAGGTTCTATAGGGTCAATCTAGATACTTAAAAAACTTGAATTTTGTTCCTGTTAACAAAAAGTAATCACAGTGCACGGTGATCGAGGAAACCGAAAATCGTAAGAGTAGGGAATCTTAAAACCATTTATTATGAAAAATTTTAAAATCATTACACTATCAATTATTACAAGTCTTTTGTTTTTTACAAGTTGTGAAAAAGAAGAAGATGGGTTCGTAGAAGAAGTCAAAGGGGAACAAAAGACGGAAAATGCCGTGATAGAGGTAACGCATAACTATACTTACAAAAGTGAAAAATTCTCTGTAGTCTATACATTTGATACCAAAGGAGAAGAAGTACTAGAAGTTGAAGGTGATATTGCAATGGCAGAAGAAGTATTTGGAAAAGAAAATCCAGAACAGGCATTGTATTTCCCCATAACGGAAACGGAGGCTGAATCAAAAGATGTTATTGATATTGTTGTATTTGACTCATTTGAAGAGTTAAAAGAATACCAAAACGAAGAAGAAAAGACTTTGGTTACTCGCCAAAGTAAGAAAAACAAGTCTTTTTGTTATGATCATACTATGAACGGTGAGGCTAGTGTGCGATTCTATCATGATATTTTTTTACAAAATGAAATGACTTTTATTCGCCAGAATAATATCTCTTTTAGACAAGATTTCGACTTGGGTGGATTAAATGATAGATTATCATCTTTTGAAGTAAGGAAGCAATTTGGGAGTACTACTTCAGTATATCTATTTGAACATGGCTGCTTTAGAGGGCGTAGCTATACCTTTAGTTTTATGCCTAGTGTGGCTCATGCTGGGGTATTTGACTTAAGAACAGCTACTTTATCAGGTTGGTGGTTTTGGAGAAAATCTTGGAACGATCAAGCTTCTTCTTTTAGAGTATGGGATAGATAGTCACAAAAAAAATGAAATTTCTAACAAGAATAACTTTTAAAAATACAAATCATGAAAACTAAATTAATAACTGTTATATGTGCAATTTTTACAATAATTGCTTGCACAAAGGATAACGAAATAAACGAAGAAGTTCAACAAAAAGAGTCTATCGTGGATCAGATGACTAAATTATCCGAAAGATTTTTTATAAATGATTTTGGAAAAAAAGATACGGATTGGAAAAAAGTCGCAATAGCGGATGTTGCAGCAGGAGCAGGAGAATCTGCAGATCCTAGTTCTACAGTTCTTTCGGTTACACTAGTAGCAGCTGCAGCATCTGTTAAGGAATACAATAGCCAGCAAAGTACTTTAACTAATATTGATCCAAATGGTTCTACAACTGGACAAATTGATCCTAACCAAACAAATCCATATGATTCTTACGGATATTGGCATTACTCTTCTATAGATAATGTGTTAGTAAATCCAGAGCGATATCTAAATGGAGAAGACTTTGATAATGAACAATTTTATGAAGCGACCAAAGAGTTTCTTTCAGATAATAATGTGGGAGATTATTCTGATTATGAAAATTTCTCTCTAGACGAAGCTAATGAAAAACTAATGTTTAGCAGTGATTTATTAGAAACTTATGGGCTGTTAGGAGGATTAGAATATAAATTTGAAAAGGGCTTTATTACGGAATTGGTTTACGAGATCCTTAAGCCGTATTATAAGATTCTCGAAAACTCAAATAATATTCAAGAGTTTGTAGATTATTCGTTGCAGGCAGAAGAATTAATTGTTAATAGCATTTTGGAAAGGAAAGACAAACAAATAGTGCTTTCTACGATGGCTACTGCTCGCTACGGAATGCAGTATTGGTCAAAAGAGTTTGGAGAGTATTAATTATATTTTAAGATAATTAATTGATAAACCGGAAGAATCTACTTCCGGTTTTTTTATTAATAAATTTACCTCTATCGAATTCCTTTTATAAAACCATCAATACTTTCCACTCCTTGTTGAGTTAGATGTTTGATAAAAGCTGATCCAATAATTGCACCTTTTGCAGTTTTTGTGGCTTGCGTAAATGTTTCATTATCACTAATACCAAATCCTACAATCTGCGAAGCTTTTAAGTTCATGTTCGCAATTCGTTCAAAATAAGCTTCTTGAGTGTTTCCAAAACCGGATGTTGATCCTGTAACACTTGCAGAACTAACCATGTATATAAACCCATTAGAAACACTGTCAATAAAACGAATACGCTCTTCAGAGGTTTGCGGTGTGATCAAAAATACGTTGATCAATCCATATTTTTCAAAAATTTCTTGATACTGTTCGTGATATTCTGCAACTGGTAAATCAGGTATTATCAATCCATCAATACCAATTTCTTGGCATTTAGCACAGAAAGCTTCGACACCATATTGCATCATTGGGTTAAAGTATCCCATAATAATTAGAGGAATATTTACCGACTGACGAATATCTGCAAGTTGTTCAAATAATAATTTGGTGGTCATTCCATTTTTTAGAGCAGCTGTAGAACTTTCTTGTATAGTCGGGCCATCGGCCAATGGATCACTAAATGGCAATCCGATTTCTATCATATCTGCGCCACTTTCCTCAAGATCTTGAATGATTTTTTTGGTGTCATTAAATGATGGATATCCAGCCGTAAAATATATAGAAAGCAGTTTTTTGTCTTCTGCTAGTTTTTGGTTAATTCTGTTCATTTTTTATAGTACTAAGTATTAAGTAATGAGTATTAAATAATGAGTAAAGAGTACAGGATATAATATTCTTAATACTTTGTACTCTTTACTCATTACTTTACTTCAATTTAAAATAATCAATATATGTGTTAAGGTCTTTGTCTCCTCGTCCAGAAAGACTGATTACTACAATGTCATCAGGTTTAAACTGTTTGTCATTAAATATTGCCAAAGCATGCGAGGTTTCTATAGCAGGAATAATACCTTCTAGCTGTGACAATTCTAATCCTGCGGTCATGGCATCATCATCCGTTACCGAATAGAACTCCCCTCGACCTGTTTTATATAAATGCGAATGTAGCGGACCTACACCGGGATAATCTAATCCTGCAGAGATCGAATACGGTTCTGTAATTTGCCCATCAAGTGTCTGCATCAAAAGGGTTTTGCATCCGTGAATGATTCCTTCTTTACCCAATTGAGATGTAGCAGCACTTTCTCCACTATTTACACCTTTTCCAGCTGCTTCTACTGCAATTATTCCTACACTTGGTTCATCTAAAAAATGATAATAAGTTCCCGCTGCATTACTCCCTCCACCAATACAAGCTACTACGTAATCAGGGTTTTCTCGTCCTTCTTTTTCTTTTAATTGCCACTTGATTTCTTCAGAAATGATAGATTGAAATCTAGTCACCATATCCGGATATGGATGAGGTCCGATAGCAGAGCCTATAATGTAATGTGTGTCTACAGGATTGTTGATCCAATCTCTGATTGCTTCATTAGTAGCATCTTTTAGGGTTTTACTTCCGGATTTAGCTGGTCTTACTTCTGCACCAAGCATTTTCATGCGCGCCACATTAGGAGCTTGACGTTTTATGTCGATCTCTCCCATGTATACGATACACTCAATTCCCATTAGAGCACAAACGGTTGCGGTAGCAACTCCGTGTTGTCCCGCTCCAGTTTCTGCAATGATTCTGTTTTTACCTAGTTTTTTAGCTACTAGAATTTGCCCAATAGTATTGTTTATTTTGTGCGCTCCTGTATGATTAAGGTCTTCTCGTTTTAGATATACTTTGGTGTTGTGTTTTTCCGAAAGACGTTTTGCATAGTATAATGGAGAAGGGCGCCCTACGTAATCTTTTAGTAATTGATCAAATTCTTCTTTAAACGAAGGTTCGTTCATGATATCTAGATATGTAGATCTTAACTCTTCTACATTAGGATATAACATTTCAGGAATATAGGCTCCGCCAAAATCTCCGTAATATCCTTTTTCGTTTACTTGATAACTCATATTGCAATTTTTTTAGATTCCAGCTTAGGCTG
Organism: Aquimarina sp. BL5; assembly: GCF_003443675.1. NCBI lineage: Bacteria > Pseudomonadati > Bacteroidota > Flavobacteriia > Flavobacteriales > Flavobacteriaceae > Aquimarina > Aquimarina sp. BL5. The sequence continues at coordinate 5,013,275 of NZ_CP031963.1, forward strand.
GGATAACAGCTATTTTATTTTTAAATTCTTCTAAATCACGTATATTTTTTAATCCAGGTTTAATTTCCAATTTGCTATTGACATCAACAGCATATATCGGTAAATCTGTTTTTAAGATCGCTTTTATTTTTTCAATTTCTTGCAATCCAATTCCGCCGCTTAAAATAAATGGCGTAGTAGAATTATAGTTTTTTAATACATTCCAATCAAAGGTGTATCCATTTCCTCCTTTTTCTTTTCCTTTTGTATCAAAAAGGAAGTAATCTACAATGCCTTCATATGGATTGAGTATCTCAAAGTCAAATTCATCTTTGATAGAAAACACTTTGAATATCTCGATTTTATTTCTTCCAGACTCGTCAGATCTATTTATTGTATTAGCTAACTCTTTACAATATTCTGCAGATTCATTTCCGTGTAATTGAATTGCCTTAAAATTGTATTTTTCAACTTTTTCTAAAATAAAATCAATAGATGCATCTACAAAAACTCCTGTTTTTTTAATAGTTTCTGGTAGTTCAGGAATATCTTGATTAAAGTTTCTTGGAGATTTTTCATAGAAAATAAAACCAAGGTAGTCTGGTTGTAATCCAGCTACAGTTTCAATGTTTTCTCGATATTTCATCCCGCACACCTTCAGTTTCATGTTTTTATCTTTTTAATGTTAAAGATTTGGTTCTAATGTAATATTAGCATTGTTAAAATTAATATCGTGCGCAAAGTCATATACTTTTTTAAAATGCGCTTCCATATCAGGTTCTTCGATATCACAAAGTAACTTTCGAATTAATTTAGATTCAAAATGATGTTTTTTTGAGGTCGAATATTTTAGTAATTGAGATCCAATAGTTTTGTAAAATATTTTTTCCATCGTTGTCTTGTTCTCTGGTTCATCAGGCACTAATTCCATTTCTACGCCGCATTTATTTAAAATGCTATGGATGATGTATCGTGTAGGAACGTTTTTTGTTAACGTAATATTTAGTTGTTCTTCTGTACTGTCACTTGCTTTTATAATTCCTTTGGCTACATAATCGACAGGAACAATATTAAGTCCACCTTCCATATTTAGCGCCATTCTTATTTTTCCCATTTCTGGATAAGTCTCCTTCATTTTTTTAAAGAATTCACCAATAGAATAAAAAACGATATATCTACTGCTTACGTATTTTGGCATATCGATAAGTCTGCCGGATACTACGCTAGGTCTGGCAATGGTGCAACTGAAATTGTTTTCCTTTGCAATTTCTAGGATTAATTTTTCAACTTTCATTTTATAGGCTTCGTAAAAGTTTCTAAAATCAAAATTGACAACAGAATGATAGTCATCGGTAATCTTACCAGCTATTTCTCCTCTAGAGAAAGCGGTACTTACAAAAACCAATTTTTTGGTTCTAAGTTTAATAGCTTCAAAAAAAGCTTGTGTGTTATTATAATTTATATTTGCAATTTCATTTCTAGCCTTTTCTGTATTACTTAGATTTACCGAGGCTGCTAAATGATATACGATTAGGCTATTTCCAGCTTCTTTAGGAATAGTGAAATTATGTATTTCTCCTTCGATTATTTTTACATATTCCTTTACATATTCTTTATAAAAAGGTACTATCTTTTCCGGAATAAGTTGTTCAGTGAAAACCTCACTCCACAAACGTTGTTTGGCAGAAATGTTTTTTTGTTTTCTGATCAAAACATAAATTTGTGCTTTTTCGTTTTTAGAATACAAATCAAATAAGAGTTCAAACAGTACATGTGATCCTATATTTCCTGTAACTCCGGTTACTAATATTGTATTCATGTTTTCTAATTTAATTTTTGAATAAATTCTATGGCACTAGCCCCTGGGTTTTCCGTTTTCATGAAGTTTTCTCCAATTAAAAAACCTTGATAGTCATATTGTTGCAGATCTTTTATAGCTTCAATACTACTGATGCCACTTTCCGAAACTTTTACAAAGTCATCCGGTATATGTTTGCTTAATTCTTTACTTACATCGGTACTGACATCAAAAGTTTTAAGATTACGATTATTAACTCCTAACATATCTAGAGAAGGCATTATTGATTTCTCTAGCTCTTCCAAGTTATGTACTTCTAATAATACATCTAAAGAGATACTTTTAGCAAATTCTGATAATGATTTAATCTCATCTCTAGACAATACGGCCGCTATTAACAAAATAACATCGGCGCCATATGCCTTAGCTTCTAATAATTGATATTCGTCAATTATAAATTCTTTTCTCAGTAAAGGCATGGTTGCAGAAGCACGAGCAAGTACTAAATCATCTAGAGAACCTCCAAAATATTTTCCATCCGTTAATACAGACATTCCACAAGCTCCAGCTTCTTGATAACCAATGGTTACGTCTTGCACACTTACTTTTTGATTGATTACTGATTTAGAAGGTGATCTTCGTTTATGTTCGGCAATGATTCCTGTGTTACTATTACGTAAAGCGTCTGCCAAAGAATTTCTTTTTCGATCAAATAATACCGAGTTTTCTAGTTGATGGATAGGTATCAAGCCCTTCCTAAGTTCAACTTCTTTGTATTTGTCTGCTACTATTTTATCTAGTATGTTCATATATGTCATCCTGAACTTGTTTCAGGATCTTTTTAATAGTTAATATTCTTTTGGATTCCAGTCTGCATTGGAATGCCAGTTTAATGTTTAATTCTTACTTAACTCCTGTACTTTTTTAAGCGCTTCTAATCCTTTTCCAGAAAGCAATGATTCTTTGGCTTTTTCGAATCCTTGTATGGGTTCTAATCCTTCTACAGTAGCAATGGCCATACCTGCATTAGCACAAACTACATTGTTTTGCGCTTCAGTACCTTTTCCATTTAATATATCCATAAAAATTGATGCAGATGCTGAGATAGAATCTCCACCTACTATTTCTTCCATTTTTAGAGCATTTACACCAAAATCCTGTGGAGTTAGTATTCCTTCCGTATGATTAGATATGGTCTTTGTACTTCCTGTAAGTGATATTTCATCATATCCATCTAAGGCATGAATGATGGTAAAGTTTTTATCAGTATTCTGATATAAATAGCCATACATTCTGGCTAATTCTAAGTTAAAAACACCTACAATTTGATTTTTTGGAAATGCAGGATTCACCATCGGTCCAAGCATGTTAAAAAATGTTTTTACTCCTAATTCTCTTCGTATTGGGGCTACATTTTTCATAGCCGGATGGAATAGGGGAGCGTGCAGCACACAAATTCCTGCTTCGTCAATACTTCGTTTTAGGAAATCTTTATCATTACTGAATTTAATACCTAAATGTTCCATTACGTTAGAACTACCACATTTCGAAGAAACTCCATAATTTCCGTGCTTGGTTACTTTAATACCAGCACCTGCAGAGACAAAAGATGAAAGTGTAGAAATATTAAAAGTATCTTTTCCATCTCCTCCGGTACCACAAAGGTCAATAGGATTGTATTCACTAAGATCTACTGCAATGCAAAGCTCTAATAATGCATCTCTAAATCCTTCTAATTCGTCTACCGTAATACTACGCATCATATAAACAGTTAGAAAAGAGGCAATCTGACTTTGGTTATAAGCTCCTTTAGAAATATTTACTAAAACACCTTTGGCTTCTTCTTTAGAGATGGTTTCGTGATTGATTAATCTGTTTAATAAATTCTTCATGATTAATTATTTATCCAATTTTCTAACATTTTTTTTCCATCAGGAGTAAGTACAGATTCGGGATGAAATTGCACACCTCTAACATCAAACTCTTTATGTCGTATAGACATAATTTGTCCGTTTTCATCAAAAGAGGTTGCTTCCAGACAAGAAGGTAAATTAGTATCTGCTACTACCCATGAATGGTATCGACCCACATCAAAAGTTTCATTAAGTCCTTTAAAAAGAACTTCGTCTGATACGGTGAGTTTTACTTCGGTTGCAACACCGTGATAGACTTCATCCAGATTAATAAGGCTTCCGCCAAATACTTCACCAATAGCTTGTTGGCCAAGACAGACTCCAAATATACTTTTGGTATCTGCATAGGTTTTGATTATGTCTTTTAGGAGCCCGGCTTCATCAGGAATTCCAGGTCCCGGTGAAAGTAATATTTTTTCGAAAGAAGCTACTTCCTCTAATGTTAGTTGGTCATTACGTTTTACGATTACTTCGCAACCTAGATCTTCTAAATAATGAACTAGATTGTAGACAAATGAATCGTAGTTGTCAATTACTAATACTTTTTTCATCTCATTGTTCAGGAGTTTATCAGCTCCTTATATTTCTTCAGCTAGTTTTAATGCTTTGGTTAATGCTCCTAGTTTATTATATACTTCTTGTAATTCGTTTTCTTCATTGGATTCGTTAACTAATCCAGCTCCTGCTTGCCAATGTAGTTGATGGTTTTTACTTAAAAATGTTCTGATCATAATGGCGTGATTAAAATTTCCGGAGAAATCCATAAAACCAATTGCACCACCATAGAAGTCACGATTTACGGTTTCATATTTTTCTATAAGCCGCATTGCCATATGTTTTGGGGCGCCACTTAGTGTTCCTGCAGGAAATGTGTCTGCAACTACCTGCATCGTTGTCGTATCCTTATGCTTTTTACCAGTTACTTTACTTACTAAGTGAATCACATGTGAGTAGAACTGTACTTCTCTATATGTGTCTACAGTAACTTCACTTCCATTACGGCTTAAATCGTTACGAGCAAGATCTACCAGCATCACATGTTCTGCATTCTCTTTTTCATCCTTGGATAATTTTTTAGCTAGTTCTGCATCTTGCTCATCATTTCCTGTTCGTTTAAAAGTTCCTGCGATTGGATGGATTTCAGCTATTTCATCCTTGACTACCAATTGGGCTTCTGGTGAACTACCGAATATTTTAAAATCGCCATAGTCAAAATAAAATAGGTAAGGAGACGGGTTGATACTTCTTAATGCTCTATACACATTGAATTCATCTCCTTTAAATTTCTGAGAAAAACGTTTGGATAAAACTAGTTGAAAAACATCTCCGCGTAGACAATGTTTTTTAGCTAGGGCGACGTGTGCTTTATATTGCTCATCATCCAAGTTAGAGGTGGTTTCATCTATAGTAGTAAAGTTGTATGACGCAAAGTTTTTAACTTTTAACAAAGATTCTATTTCATCAATATTACTGTCTGACTCATAACAGTGTGCAAAAATACAAGCTTCGTTTGTGAAGTTGCTAATTGCAATAATGTTTTGATAAACAGTATACTGCATGTCGGGGATATTTAGACCTCTTTCTTTTTTAGTGATATCAATATCTTCAAAATATCTCACAGCATCATAAGAGATATATCCAAATAAACCATTGTTTATAAACTTAAAGTCACTTTTGGATGTTTTAAATTTCTGCCCAAATTGTTCGATAATTTGAGGGATATTAGTATCCTTAGTTATCGGAGTTTTTTTGTTCGTTTTATCAGGAAAAGATTCATAAATAATTTCGTTTTCAATTTTAATTGTAGCAATAGGGTTACAACAGATATACGAAAAGCTGTTCTCACTACCTCTATAATCATTATTTTCTAATAACAAACTATTAGGAAAACGATCTCTTATTTTTAGATACACGCTTACCGGAGTGATAGTATCTGCGAGAATTTGTTTGAAATGTGTCGTTAATGTATAACTCATGTTATATTTTAATATTAATAATTTATAAAACCCCTTTATTTATACGAACAAAAAAAAGGCTTGTCGTGATTTGACAAGCCTTTGATATGTTTACTTAACTATATGACAGGAGCTATCTCACGACGTTTTCGTTATAAGATGACCACCACCAAGTATTTGTTAAGATTAAATTCATTTTCTAATTTCTTGAGTCAAAGATATAAATTTATTATAATTCAAAAAACAAAAAATTACATTTTTAAGTTAACTGCTAATTCAAACTCATCAGAAATGGTTTTATCTCCTAAATTATCGAAGAAACTACCAGATCCGTATTTGATATCATATTTAGTTCTGTCTACGCTTAGTGTAGTCGAGGCGGTATCTCCATTTACTGCAAGGTCAAAAGTGATCGGATGTGTTTTTCCTTTAATGGTTAGGTCTCCTTTAATTTTATAACCTCCATCCATTTTTGAAGCCTCTTTAATTACTAGTTTGGCATTTTTATGGTCTTTAATACCAAAGAAATCATCCGAGGTAAGGTGTCCTTCTAACTTTTCTTTTCCTTTTCCTGCTTCTAGATCCGTAACTGTAAGAGAAGTCATGTCTACTACAAATTCTCCTCCGCTTAAAGCGCCGTCTTGGAAGGTTAAGAATCCGCTAGAGAAATTAAGTGTTCCTGTATGTTGGCCTGTAACTTTTTTACCAGTCCAGTTAATAGAGCTTTCCGCAGCGTTGATTTGTTTTTGTTGTGCATAGATGGATGCAGTTGCTATTAGGGTGAATGCTAATAATAATGATTTAAGTTTAGTTTTCATGATTTTTAAAATTTAATGATTATATAATTGTGTTAGTTAATTAATTTCTAAGTTTATTTAATAGATTGTTTAGTATAATTAGTTCTTCTTGTGAAAGATTAGATGTTATCTTCTTTTCGAAATTATTCATGGCTGGACTTACTTCTTCTAAGAACTTATAACCTTGTTCCGTGATTGTAATTTCTACTTTTCTTCGATTGGATTCGCAGATAACTCTTTTTACTAGATCCTTTTTAATAAGTTTATCTACTAGCCTTGTGGTGTTACTCATTTTGCTTACCATTCTTTCTTGTATGGTAGATAGATTAGCAGGTTTACCTTCTTGACCTTTCAGAATTCTAAGTACATTAAATTGTTGAATAGAGATGTCATAAACCTTAAGTTCAGAATTTATATGATCACTTATCCAGTTCTCGGTATATAATAGGTTTACAATCGCTTTTCTGGAAAGTGGAAGCTCTTTTTTAGTTTTTATAATATCTTCGATATTCATTTGTCTATACAATATTTGTATATACAAATATATGTTGTAAGATGTTTACTAAACTATAAATAGATACTAATTCTTTGTTAAAGTTCTCAGGATTACTATTGTTAAATATTATTATTGTTCGATTAAAAAAAAGCCAAAATCCTAAAATTCTCTTTATGAATTACATAAACCTTGTTAATTTCCTTTTTGGTAATGACACGTTTTAATACATTAGTATAATGCAGAAGTGGATATATATAGGATTGACCATATTGTTGGTTAACTGTAAGGGAGAACAGAAGGTAGCTATAGAGGCTTCTAATGTGTTTTCTGGTAAAGGTGTGGAAATACCGGTGTACGATTTTAAAAATTTTGAGTATTTGCTGAGTATTAATGATGGAAAAACTCGGATTATTAATTTCTGGGCTACTTGGTGTAAACCTTGTGTTGCTGAATTACCTTATTTCGAATTGATTAATAGCAGGTATCCGGATAATGAAGTCGAAGTAGTTTTGGTAAGTTTAGATCTTCCTAATCAAGTAGAATCTAAACTGATCCCTTTTGTTAGAAAACAGCGGATACAAAGTAAAATTGTACTATTAGATGATCCAGATGCTAATAGCTGGATTCCTAAAGTAAATGAAAATTGGTCAGGTTCTATTCCTGCAACTATTATATATAAAGGAAATACTTCAAATTTTTATGAACGATCTTTTACATATGACGAGCTGGAAAGAGAACTGAAAAAGATGTTATAATATTAGGAAGAGTTTCCGATCTTAATGAGTAAAATTTAATAGAACAAACAAATGAAAACTTTAAAGATTTTAGTAGCGGTTGTTTTAGTACTTGCCATAAGCGCATTTGCGATTGATAAAGTTAAGGTATCTAAGACTGATGCAGGATATAGTATAGGAGATACTGCAACAAATTTTAAACTTAAGAATATTGATGATACCATGGTTTCCTTAACGGATTATAAAGATGCTAAAGGTTTTATTGTCATTTTTACCTGCAACCATTGTCCATATTCTGTGGCTTATGAAGATAGAATTATTGAATTAGATAAAAATTTTAAATCAAAAGGCTATCCCGTAATTGCAATTAATCCTAATAATCCTAAAGCATATCCTACGGATAGTTTTGATAATATGAAGGTTAGAGCTAAGGAGAAAGGATTTACATTTCCTTATTTATTTGATGATGAACAAAAGATTTATCCGCAATATGGTGCTACAAAAACTCCGCATGTATATATTCTGGAAAAGACTGCAAACGGTAATGTCGTTCGCTATATTGGAGCAATTGATAATAATTACAAAGATGCATCGTCAGCTGATCAAAAATATGTAGAAGATGCAGTTAATGCACTACTCAAAGGAGAAAAAGTTCCTGTTGAAACTACAAAGGCTATTGGTTGTAGTATAAAAGCATAAGTGAATCTAATATTATATTTTTGGATAAATGAATGTATGGTTTCGTACATTTCATTTAGTACTCTTATATTTGTAGGGAATTGTATGGATAAAAGTTCAATTAAAAAAAAGAAAATATAAAATGGCCGAAGATATAACTCAAGATCAGTGGGAAGATCTTATCTCTAAAGACGATAATGCGATAATTCTGGATGTAAGAACAGAAGAGGAAGTAGAAGATGGTTTTATACCAAATATGCTTAATCTTGATATACGTATGGGGCAGGGGTTTCTCGATGAGGTAGAGAAGCTAGATAAGTCCAAAAACTATTATGTATATTGTCGTTCGGGAGCTCGTAGCGCACAAGCCTGTACTTTAATGAATCAGATGGGTTTCGAAACTACGTATAATTTAATCGGTGGATTTATGAATTGGGATGGCGAAGTTGCCGAATAATATTATCTAATAATACTTATGAAAAGTAAAACGATACTAACTGTAATTTTTCTTTCAATTCTATTGTTTAATTGTAAAGATAATAATACTAAAGATATTGCTGTAGAACTTATTACGGTAGAAGAAATGGACTCTTTACTGGAAATGGAAAAAGTTCAATTAGTAGATGTTCGCACGCCACAAGAATATGCCGAAGGACATATTGAAGGTGCGATTAATATAGACTTTAGTGATGAGAACTTTGAAACTTTGATTTCTGAAGTAGATAAATCAAAACCTGTAGCCGTGTATTGTGGTCGTGGAGGAAGAAGCGGTAAGTGTTCTGCTTATATGCAAAAAGCAGGGTTTACCAAAATATATGATCTGGATGGCGGGATTACAGAATGGAAATATAAAGGGAAGACTTTGGTTAAATAGTTTTCACAAAGCTCCTGCATATAACATATACAATAAAACCGACTAAAAGATAGTCGGTTTTATTGTATATAGAATTTAACACCTATCTATTGTTTCAATATTCTTGAGTAAAATATGTTTTTACCATTTTTCACTTTTATTATATAATTTCCGGAGGTTACATTTTCTAATAAGCCACTAATATCTAAATTTCTTTGATTGTTTTCTGAAGGTTTATCATTCATTGTATTTAATAGTTTACCGGTAATATCCCAGATCGAAATCTCTGTCTGCTGATTAGAAGTTGCATTATAAGTAAGTGTAAGAGGTTCGCCTGTTGTTGGATTTGGATAAATGATTGGGGTGTTATTCTTAAGTTTTGTGTCATCAACAAGATTAGGATTTTGTCTGGAAAGAGAACTGATGGTTATGTCCAGATTTCCTGGTGTAGACCAATTACCAGCTGCATCCCTAACCAAACTTTTAATTTTCCCATTCTGTCTTCTAATATCTTTTGTAACGGCAGATCCTGCTGTAATGGATTGAGTCTGGTTCGCCCTAAATTTATATACTTTAAGATCGTCGAATTCTATACTGGTTTTGTTAGTTCTTAAAGAAATTGAGCTTCCATTTTTAATAGGAGATGTGTCGGTCCATCTCAGTAAAGAAGCATTATTTCTAAAAATTTCTAACACTCCAAAAGCAGGACTATAGGTAATTTTATAATTAGCCCATTGGTTATCTAAAGAAACATCTGTAATAGCTCTAAAGTTTAAAACATTATTTACGGTTTCATAAATTCTTAATTTGTTGTCTTCTCCACTAAACCAGATTAAATAGGAATTACCTCTTTGACTCTGTGTCACATCATCCGACATAATATGGATGCCAAACTTTCGAGGGCCTGTAGTAGAAATTGTTTTGGCCGAAAATTCATATAAGTACGGTAAACCAGAGTTCTGAGACAAAAAGGTATTCAATTTAGTATTATCTGATGAGGTATTAGTCTGACGCAGGTGTCCGTCATTAATGGACCAATTGCCTGCACCTTGAGTATACCCAGAGTAGAAAACATTAAAGTTGTCGTTAAAGAATCCATTACCTCTATTGGCATACCAGTTATTACCGTACTTTTCTAGTGCCTGATAAAATCTTCGAGTGACTCCTACATTGTCATTGTCATTAAAATTAGCTGTAAAATCCCCTGATTGTGTATTTCCTCCTGTGGCAGAAATAGCAGTAGTTGGAGCAACTGTATCTCCAGAGTTTCCTCCTCCTGAGCAAGTAGTATTTAAATCATTTTCGAGTGCAACTAAATAAGCATCAGTAAAACGATTTCTCCAGGTATCATTGAGTAGTTTATTGGCATCCGAAGTATCTACAAAACCAATTTCATTTAGTACACCAATTGCATTATTGCTAACTAATACTCCTAAGTGAAATATAAACGAAGCATCTTCTACTGATCTTCGATCTCTCCATTGTCCTTTTTCGACCATTCTGTTCTGAATCTCCCTAGAGAATCTACTGTTATCTGCATCACGAGAATTACTGCGGTTACACCAAAAGGTTTCGGTTCCTGTGCCTCCACCAGCATTACAATGAATACTGATAAAACGATCTGCTCTAAGACTGTTAGATAACGCACGTCTTTGAGCAAGACTTGGATTACTATTACGAATTGTTCTCGTTAATCGCACACTCCATCCATTACAGCTACTCTCTATTTTATCGCGAAGTTTTAATCCTACTGACAATGCTGTAGCGTGTTCAGTATCCGTTCGTCCGTCTGGATTACTTCCGTCGGCAGCATATCCATGTCCTGGATCGACTACTATTACCTGTCCGATACAATCTATAGTATTGAAGAAGAAGGATACCATTAAGATTGGGATAATATTATATATAGTTTTCATGTGTTTATTTATTTAAGTTAAAATCGGCAATAAAAATTTTCCCGGATTTTTCATCAGCATAGGCTATTTTCTTTCCATTAGGAGAAATATCGGCATACATTTCAATGATGTCTTCAGAAAAAGTCAACTGTGTTTTTTTAAGCGATTGTATATAGGTTAGGAATAAATCAGAAGAAGTTATCGTATGTCCGTCATTACTTTTGTCTTCAAATGTAATTATAGCACTGCTGTCAGAAAGCCACGCAGTTACTAATCCGTTTCCTGCATATTTTCTGTTCTCGTTTCCAGTAAGATCATAAATGTATATAGACGCTCCTTCGTGTACTGCAACCATCTTGCCATTTGGTGATATTAATGGATGATAAAACTGCCCTTCTTCTTTGGTAATTGTCTGTGGTTTTCCATTTGTACCTTTTTTAACTTCGAGTTTTGTAGTCTCCAGATTTATATATACTGAAAGTTTTTCTCCAGATTTTGTTTTAGGTTCAAATTTAGTATTGTCAGGATGAATATCATTTTCAAATTTTTCATTTTTGGTTGTGATATCGATGCTCTTTACTTTTACATCTGCAAAATATCCTTGCAAGGGTTTTTCTCTAAAAATTATTTTTTTTCCATCATCAGACCAATTAGCCAGATATCCAATTCCATCTCCACTTTTTATTGATTGAATTTTATTTTTATTTTTGAGATCAACGATCAATAACTCACTATTATGATGATTCGTAATTAATATTTTATCTCCTTTAGGAGACCAGACTGGTGTGCTATATTCTCCATTTTCTGTTATAGGAGTACTATTGGATATGATCTGAGTCTGTGCGAGTTGATTAATTAGCAAGCATATGAGTATGCAGACTATTTGTTTTGTAGTTTTCATATGATGTTTGTGTTTTTATGTTAATGTTCTGATATTGATTTGTAAGGAAAAGGGCTCCGATAAGTTGTCTTATCATAGTTGTTAACCAAAAAACCTTGGAACCCTTTTACACACACATTTGCAAACTTAATTTTTGATAACTGGAATCGTTTTAGAACCAATATCACTGCTCACTTTAATAAAATACTGGCCATTTTTAATTGCAGCGAAGTAGTTACTGAGATCTATTGTGTGATTTTCAGATTCTTTAGTATGCTCTCGGAATGATTTTAATGTTCTACCTGTTATATCTATGATGGATATAGCTGTATGGGAACCTGCTGTTGATTGATAACTAAGCGTGATGTTTTTTCCATTTGTTGGATTAGGATATATTTCTACAGAATGATTTACATAAGTATCATCTTGTAGGTTTGTATTTTGACGCGTAAGCGAACTGATAGTGACATCCAGATTACCAGGAGATGACCAATTACTAGCAGCATCCCTTACTAAACTCTTGATTTTTCCATTTCTTCTTCTAATATCCTTAGTAACAGCTGATCCTGCTGAGATTGTCATTGTGTTATCAGCTCTGAATTTATAGACTTTAAGATCGTCAAATTCCATACTTGTTTTGTTTGTTCTAAGAGAAATGGTGCTGCCATTTTTGATCGTAGAAGAATCCGTCCATTTAAGAATGGATTTATTATTCTTAAATACCTCTATTACTCCAAAACCCGGACTGTATGTAATCTTATAGTTTGCCCATTTATTATCCAAAGAGACATCATCAATAGCTCTGAAGTTTAGCTGATTATTTACAGTTTCATATACTCTTACCTTGTTATCCTCTCCACTAAACCATATCAGATAGGAGTTTCCTCGTTGACTCTGATCGGGATTGTCCGCCATGATATGAATCCCAAATTTTCGTGGGCCATTAGTAGATAGTATTTTTGCAGAGAATTCATATAAATAAGGAAGTCCGGAGTTTTGAGATAAGAAAGTGTTTAGTTTTGTGTTGTCAGAAGAAGTGTTGGACTGCCTGAGATGGCCGTTATTAATCACCCAATTACCAGCACCTTTTACATATCCTGAATAAAAAATATTGAAATTGTCATTGAAGAATCCATTACCACGATTAGCATACCAATTACTGCCATACTTTTCTAATACCTGATAGAACTTACGCGTAACTCCTACATTATCATTGTCAGAAAAGTTAGCAGTAAAGTCTCCAGGCTGAGTGTTTCCGCCTATAGCAGTAATAGAAGTTGTAGGAGCTTGTGTATCAGCCTGGGATCCAAAAGTATTTTGAGAACGATAAATGTAATTTTGCCTTGGTTGTCCTGCGTCTACAAAAGATCCAGAAGTAGGAGAGTTTCCTCCTGCGGCCCTCCACTCAAAATGTATATGATCTCCAGTAGATCCTCCTGTTGTGCCCTCTAAGGCAATTACCTGTCCTTTTTGCACTGATTGCCCTTGGCTAACTAACAGGGTTTTATTGTGTGCATAATAGGTGCGTGTACCATCGCTATGTCTTATGATAACTAGTCTACCATAACCACTAGATAGACTTCCGCTAATGGCAGAAAAAGATACGGTTCCTGCGGCTGATGCGCGCACATTATCATCTCTTGACTGAGTAGTAGCAAAATCTATGGCACTATATCCGTGATGGCCGCCAGGTGTAAAAAAACCGCATTGACCGACAGGAGTATGCGATTCAGTAGGGCCAGGAGTTCCATGTCTGGATACACAGTTTTCTTTTCCAAAATCCCATGGTAGATAGTATGATAATGCGGATTTCTGGTTAATGGATATGTTTTTATTGATTGTAGAAATACTATTCCAACCTAGGATCTGAATATGGTTTCCTTCTGAAGCAATAATAGTTTTACTTTGTTTCGTTTCGATTTTATATTCATAAATAATATCTGAAACACCATGTAATCGATCTAGTTTTTTTTGAGTGGATCCAGAAAATATAAAGCGATCACGCTGAGGTGAAAGTAGCGGGGTTTTAGTATATTGAAATGGAATTACAAGCTCCTGAATATTTTTCGTTTGTAAATCATAGATAAAAATCCCTTCATGTTCTTCTGCTGCATCCAAGTATAAGGCCTCTACAAAAATTTGATTGGGATTTTTTGTCCAAGCAATAGGTTTTAGAACGATATCTTTTCGGTTTTCATTCGCTTTACTTTGTAAAGTAGTTTGCTTATTATTTTTTAGATTAACTTTCTGTAAGTTGAAAGCACCTCCGATTTGTTCCCTTTCCAGGTAAATCCATATATCTGAATCATAGGGACTCTGCAGACCTTGAAAAAAATCAAAATTAGGAGTTGTACTTACTTTATTTGAGATGTTCTGGACTTGTTGTACGATATTATCAATGCCGGTTGTGATCTGCAACGAAGCTTTTTTTTGATCTAATAAGGTAGTATTTTGATTTTTTAAATTCTGAGTGTATAATTTGTCGTCTTTTTTTATAATAAGTTCCTGAGCACTGGAGAAGGATACGCACAGTAATAAAGCGAATAAAACTTTTAGTGTAGTGTTTTTCATAATGATGAGTTTGTGTGTAGTTCATTTTATAATCCTAAGAAGTTTGATTGGTTATTAGAATTATTCTTTTCAAACTCGAAAATTAGAAACTCTATTTATGAAAAACATGGGCACATGTACTCATTTTTAATACTACTCCTTCAGGTCAATGATATACGTCTTTTAGTTTCATTGTATATTTAAAGAGTGCATTGCTACCTGTAATTTGTAGTTTTTTGCAAATATTTTGCCGATGATTTTTTATAGTTTTTTCACTTTTAAAAAGATCAAAGGCTATTTCTTTATTGGTTTTTCCTAAGGCCACTTCGTTAAGTATTTTCACCTCTGTTTTAGATAATTGATCATATGACTTATCTGAAACCCCTAGAATTGGATTCGCCTTTTCTTTCCACCAGGATTCTCTGAATACTCTACTGATATAGGGTTCGTTCTGGAATGCTCTTCCTGCACATTTCATAATGTTTTCTACTGTATCGGCTTTATAAAGAATCCATTTAATTTCTAAGTCTTTAAGTTCTTTGATTAACCATTCTTCTAAGGTAAAAGCCATAATAACGATCTTAGTTCTAGTAGCGTGTAACTTTGTGTATTTTGCTAATTCAATTCCAGAATCATTAGAATTTAAAGTAGCATCAATTATAATAAAGTCTGGTTGATTATTTACAATCACTTTTCGTAGATTTTCTAAATCACTGCTATCATCATATAATGTAAACTTTAGGTCTTTGGGAGCTTCTAACATCGCTTTGATTCCTAATCTTTTTAAGGGGTCATCATAAGCGACAACAACACTGTATTCTTTCATAGTTTTAGGGATTTGTTATGAAACATCAACAATCATCTTGGTTAGGTCGGTAGAATGTATTGTCGAGATGGTTTAATTTTGCGTTGCTATTATGAAGCTACTGAGACGGATGTTTTTGCCAAAAAGAAATCGGGATAGAAACTGTGTAGAAAAAGCCTTGGGTGTGGTTTGAGTTTTTCATTCGTGTTAAGTTTATGTGTGAACCTTATAAAGTTAAATCTAATTTCTCTTCTCTTGATATTTGTTTTGGGCTTTTCGATGTGATGTAGTCTTTTTTAGCTGAAGATAAAATCATCAGAATATTGTTTAATAATGTGTTACGTATATATCAAATCATTCAAGAAAAGCAAATGGTCTAGTGTTTTAGTAGGTTTTTAATAGTGATAATTTATAATCATCATCCATAATAAAGTAGGGTTTAACTTACTTTGTGTGTTTATGTTTTTATGCGGATAAAAGGGATTACAAGATTGTTTTAATGTATTTATACTTGTATTTTTAATTTAATAATTCTTAAAATCAAACTTTTTTAAGTGAAATAGTTTTGTTTAGTGTATGATTTATTTGAGAATATATGCTTTTTTTAAGAGGAGTAGTGTATTTACTTCTTTACAAATTCGATATCTAAAAACACGATCGTAAAGCCATAAACAATATATAAACTTTTCTAAAAACGTACAGTTTTAGTACTTTTTGGGGAACTTTTAACACCGTAATATATTGTTTGTTAGTATCTTAATGTAAAATAGAAATTATGAAAAAAGTATTACTTATTATATTGTTTTTTGTTGGTTTAACTTCCTTGTATTCCAATCTAGGTTACACTGAAGTTGATGTATTAGCTTTTACAAACGATAAAACATTTTCTTTTGAACTCGATGCCACATCTACGGAACAGTCTATTACTATATTATCCGATGTAAAGGAACCCATGTTAATTAAGATTATTGATAAATCTGGCTTCATCAGAATTCAGAAAAAATTACATCTCGATAGAGAGATTGATCTCGCTTTACTGGATGAAGGACTATACCTAATCAAAGTACACGTTGGTAACCATATGAAGGTCAAAAGATTCTATAAAGGTAATGATGGTGTAGATATTAGATGATTTTACTGTAATTCGGAAGTTTTTTTTGTTTAATAGATTGTTATTTAGTTGTATATGAATTTTATTTGAGGGAGAAAATAGATTTTTTTAATAAAATTTATTATTTTAGAAACAAATAAGGCTACCCCATGTCCAGAATAATTGGATATGGGGTTGTTTTGTTTTATGATGACTATGTAGAATAGAATACAAGTAACTAATTAAATCAATAAATATGATAATTAAAACAATTATTAATCAACGGATCTTATTTTTTATATTGTTCATTAGTTCCGTTTTATATACAATGAGAACTGAAGCGCAAGTAGATCTAGATAATGGCCTAATGGCATACTTTCCTTTTAATGGAAATGCAAGTGACGAAAGTTCTAATACTAATAATGGTACAGTAAATGGAGCCACTTTGACCAATGATAGGTTTGGTGTTTCTAATAGTGCATATAATTTTGATGGCAACGATTATATTTCCATAATCGATGATGCATCAATACAACCAGTTAATTTTACTATTTCTATTTGGTGTAGGTTTGATAGTTCCGGTGGTCTACAACTTTTACTAGATAAACATTTGGTATCTAATGATTTAGACTCATACGAAGTATGGTTTCAAAATAGTCAAATATGGGGTACTATAGGTAACCAAACCGGTTTCGGACCGTTTATTTCCTCTGGTTTCATTCCTGATACCCAAAATTGGGACCATGTTGTGTATGTTTTTGATGATGATAATAATACCCAAAAAATATTTGTGAATTCCGTTTTGGAAGAAGAATCATCAGTTAATATTTCTATTGGATATGATAATGAACCTCTTCTTATTGGAGCCAGTAATGACCAACAGAATCCTAAATTCTTTTTTAATGGGGATTTAGATGATATAAGAATTTATAACAGAGTTTTATCAGAAAATGAAATTACTGAGCTTTTTAATGAATCTTCTACTCTTGGGATAACAGATGTGGTGAGGCTAGATACTGATTTTATCTTATTTCCTTCTCCGGCGGGAGATATCATAAATTTTGAATCTCGTGGTTTGGTTAAGAGTATTTCTTTTAGTTCGATAAATGGTATACTATTAAAGGAACTTTCCATAAACGATAATAAAGGTGATCTAAGAATTTCGGATTTACAAACAGGTACTTATATAATATCGATAAAATATGATAACAATGAATTTCAAAATAAATTATTTATTAAAAAATAAGAAGGTTTAGTAAACCAATGACCGTAAGTAAAACTTTTGCTTTAGTAGTTGGAATATTCTTGTTTTTCTTCAGAATACTATTCATAATGGTGCATTCATTGGCCAATTCAATATTATTTGTTTATTTCTGGGTCAATTCTATTTATATTAGGAATTGTTTTAATTTCGCTTAATAGTGGGTTATAGGAAAGATGATGATTTAGGGAAGAAAAAGGTTTGATTAATTGGCCGTAATCCTCTAGATAAAAAAATCCCGCTAATTGGCGGGATTAAAGTGGAGTCGGAGGGATTCGAACCCTCGTCCAAACAAGTAATACAATAGCTTTCTACACGCTTAGTTTTTGTTTAGATTTTCGTGGGATTGCCGGCCAAAAACCGCCAACGCACCCCTTATTCTCAATTAATTTCAAAACTATATCAAGATCCTATAGTTTCTAGGTTTACTTTTACGATACTCAAAACCAAACGCCATAAACCAAGGCTTTTGAAGAGTATCCTGCTTGTCTACCTTGTAGACCGAGGCATTATCCTACTAAAATTCAGATTATGCAGCTAGGGCGTAGTTATTCTCGCCGTTTAAAAAAGGTGAAATATGATATTTACGAGCTATATCCCAGCGCTCGACGTGCTTACCACTCTATTAATCTCGCTGTCAAAACCAGTCGACCCCAGTATTAATTACGAATGAAGAATTGCAAATTTATATTATTAAAACATATAAAAAACTGAACTCTTCACTCAAAATGGATGGCAAAGATAATCATATTTGTCATATCTTAGCCGCGCTTTTACATAAACAAAATATATACCAAAACTATATGATTACATTCGGAATTATCAAAGAGCGTAAAAACCCGCCAGATCGTCGGGTAGTATTCTCACCAAATGGTCTTAGTGACACTGTGTCTAAATTTCCAGAGGCTTCTTTTAAGATAGAAAGTTCTGATATTAGAGTTTTTAGTGATGCGGATTATACGACCGAAGGTTTCGAAATTACGAATGATCTTTCTGATTGTGATGTTTTGTTAGGAGTAAAAGAAGTTCCAATTGATGCTTTGATTCCGAATAAAAAATACTTTTTCTTTTCGCATACTATTAAAAAACAACCTTATAATAGAAAGTTGCTTAATGCGATTCTGGATAAAAACATCGAATTTTATGATCACGAGGTGATTATTAATGAAAAAGGATTTAGGCTTATAGGTTTTGGTCGATATGCCGGTATCGTTGGTGCATATAATGGTTTTAGAGCGCTAGGTCTTAAAAATGATAGTTTTCAGCTTCCGAAAGCGGAAAGCTTGCCTGATCAAAAGACATTAGAATTAGAGTTATCCAAGATCAATTTACCAAATAAGAAGATCGTGCTTACTGGAAAAGGTAAGGTAGGTAGTGGTGCTAAAGAAATTTTGGATGCTATGAAGATCAAAGAAGTCTCTGTTGATGATTATCTAACGACAACCTTTAATGAACCAGTCTATACGCAGATTGATGTTTTGGATTATAATAAACGAAAAGACGGTCGAGTGATTGATAAAAAAGATTTTTATATTAATCCACAAGAATATAATAGTGATTTTATGAAATTTGCCAAAGTCAGTGATATGTATATTGCAGGTCACTTTTTTGGAGATGGAGCGCCTTTTATTTATACCAGAGAAGATGCAAAATCGGCGGACTTCAATATTAGTGTGGTAGCAGATGTTTCTTGTGATATTGATGGTCCTGTTGCAACAACAATTAGACCCTCTACTATTGCGGATCCTATTTATGGGTATCATCCGGGTAGAGAGGAAGAAGTAGATTTTAAAGATCCGGAGGCAGTAGTAGTAATGGCGGTAGATAATTTGCCTTGTGAATTACCTAAGGATGCAAGCGAAGGTTTTGGAGATATGTTTTTAGAACACGTGATCCCTGCATTTTTTAATAATGATGTAGATGGAGTTTTAGAACGTGCAAGAATGACACAAGATGGTAAATTAACAACTAGATATGCCTATTTGCAGGATTATGTGGATGGAAAAGAATAGTTTTGTACAATACAAATTATATTAGAAAATGACGACTCAGGAACTTGTTGATCAAATATGGAAAAAGAAATCCTTTTTATGTGTAGGTTTGGATGTGGATTTAACTAAAATCCCTAAGCATTTATTAAAAGAGGAAGATCCAATTTTTGAGTTCAATAAAAAAATCATTGATGCTACGCACCATCTAGCGGTGGGGTATAAACCTAATATTGCTTTTTATGAAGCGTATGGACTAAAAGGATGGAAATCCTTAGAAAAAACGATCCAGTATTTAAATACCAATTACCCAGAAGTTTTTACAATTGCGGATGCAAAACGAGGAGATATTGGTAATACAAGCGCAATGTATGCCAAAGCTTTTTTTGAAGATCTGGAGTTTGATTCGATAACCGTGGCTCCTTATATGGGTAAGGATTCTATAGAACCGTTTTTAGAATTCCAGGAAAAACATACTATTATGTTAGCACTTACTTCTAATCAAGGTGCTTTTGATTTCCAAACTAAAAATGTTGATGGAAGAGAATTATATAAACAGGTATTAGAAACCTCTAAAGGCTGGAAGAATTCTGAGAACTTAATGTATGTAGTAGGAGCTACTAAAGCAGAATATCTGGCAGATATCAGAAAGATTATTCCGGATAGTTTTTTACTGGTGCCTGGAGTCGGCGCTCAAGGAGGAAATCTACAAGATGTATGTAAATATGGAATTAATGATCAGATTGGATTATTAATCAATTCATCCAGAGGAATTATATATGCTTCAAACGGATTAGATTTTGATATAGTTGCTGGAGAAAAAGCCAAAGAGCTTCAGCAACAAATGGAAGAAATATTAGAGGATAAAAAATAAAAAAGGAAACTGAATGTATACTCAATTTCCTTTTTCTTTTAAATCAACAACTTCGAGAAAATAACTTTCGTTTATGAGGATTTAAAAAATTAACGTCTATTGGCTCTAAATACTTGTTTTGCGTATCCCACAAGTCCATATGTGATAAAAAATACAACAAGTGATAAAAACCCATAGAAAATAATGTTAAGTAATACTGAATCCATAGCCCCAAGATTTTAAAATTAATATTTTTTCCTACAAGATAAGTATTTTTTGTAGGAGCTCCTAATTTTAAATGCTTAATTATTAGCGGTTTATGATTTATTTATGATTAACGCAGAACTTGATAAGTAGGTTAAGGAAAAAAGTATGATGTATACAGATCAATTAGGTAGAGCGATAAAAGTGTCAGTAACTCCTATGAGGATTGTATCGTTGGTTCCTTCACAGACTGAACTTCTGGTTACTTTAGGTTTGTCTGATGCTATAGTTGGTGTAACTAAATTTTGTGTGCATCCGGATGCAATAAGAAAAGAAAAGAAGATAGTAGGAGGAACTAAGAATATTCATTTGGATAAAATTCGTGAATTGAATCCTGATATTATTTTGTGTAATAAAGAGGAAAACACAAAAGAGATTGTAGAAATATTAGAAAAACAGTATCCGGTTCACGTTTCAGATATAAGTACTGTAGAAGAGTCTTTAGAATTGATTGATCAATATGGCGAGATTTTTAAGAAGGCTGACCAGGCTGCAATACTAATTTCTGAAATTAGATCAGAGTTGAAGAGTTTTTTAGAATTTGTAAAGGATAAACCGCAAAAAAAAATAGCTTATTTTATTTGGCGTAAGCCCTGGATGGTAACAGGTAAAGGAACATTTATTCACCATTTGTTAGAGGTCAATGGATTTATAAATATGTTTGGAACTCAGAATCGTTATCCAGAAATTTCCGAAGAACAATTATCAAAGTTAAAAGATCTTGATCTTGTCTTGTTATCATCAGAACCGTTTCCTTTTTCTGAAGAGCATAAGAATGAAGTATTAAAAATGCTTCCGGATACGAAGGTAATTTTAGTAGATGGAGAGTATTTTTCTTGGTATGGATCAAGACTAGCGCAAGCTTTTAGGTATTTTCGAACGCTTCATTAGAATAAATATGTTGAACAATACATTAATTACTGTTAACGCTACATCTGGCGAACAATAAGTTAGTATCTTTACACAGCAAGATACGTTATGCTTAACTACTCGATATATCGCCATCCAGAGAATACTAACTGGGTAACTTTTGTTCACGGAGCAGGAGGTAGTTCTTCTATTTGGTTTAAACAGGTTAGGGAATTTAGAAGGCATTATAATGTGCTGTTACTAGATCTCCGAGGTCATGGGAAATCTAAACTAGCTTTTAAGGATGCATTTAATTTTAAATATACATTTGACTTTATTACCGACGATATTGTCGAGGTGATTGATAAAGAAAATATCGCTAAATCCCATTTTGTAGGAATTTCACTTGGTACAATATTAATCAGAAATTTAGCAGAGAAACATCCAACAAGAGTGCAAAGTATGATTATGGGTGGTGCTATTATGAAATTAAACCTAAGATCTCAAGTATTGATGAAGTTAGGTGTTGTTTTTAAGTCAGTAGTTCCATATATGTTTCTATATAAGCTTTTCGCTTTTATTATTATGCCAAAAAAGAACCATAAACAGTCTAGGCTACTATTTGCTAATGAGGCTAAAAAACTATATCAAAAAGAGTTTATTAGATGGTTTAGGCTAACGTCAGAAATTAATCCTCTATTACGTTTTTTTAGAGATAAGGATATTAAGATACCGACACTATACGTTATGGGAGAAGAAGATTATTTGTTTTTACCATCTATAGAAAAAATAGTATCCATCCATGAGTTTTCCAATCTTTTCGTAGTTAAGAATTCAGGGCATGTAGTTAATGTAGAACAGCCAGAAGTTTTTAATAAAGAATCACTTTCGTTTTTAAATGAATTTTCCGTTTAAAGACGTTTAAGAACAATGTTCTATTTTTTTAATTTCGGTCAAAATTTTATTTGCTTCCTCGTGTAAAAGATCGCTTTTTTCTTTATTCTTAATAGCAAGATTATACGCACTTTTCATTAATCTGCAATATCGCTTTTGTAGTTTTTGAAGATCAGTTTTGTCTTTAGACCAATAAAACATTTTACGTTCTTTTTGTACAAAAGTATTAGATGTAATTTAATTAGATTCTTAAGAGGTAGTTAAGGTTATCTAATAGTATACTAAAAAGGGTAGTATGATTTTCTCATACTACCCTTTTATAGTTTTTAATTAAATGATATTATTTTCTAGTATCCGTCGTTTTGTGGTAAAAGGTTCGGATTTACGTTTATTTCTCTTTGTGGAATTGGTAGGACTAATCTACTATCATCAAAAGGTAAAGTCGCAATAGGGATTTCTAATCTTTTAAAATCGTGTAGTTTATGTCCCTCAAAAGCTAATTCTTTTAATCTCTCCAAAATGATATCTACATATGTTAAATCAGTTAATAGAAAAGCATTCGATCTAAATCGCACTGTATTAACATCGTTTATAGGATCTGTTCCTATTGCTGTACCTAGAATAAAATTAGACTCAGCACGGATAAGATGCATTTCTGGCAACCTGAGGAATGGGATGTTTGCATTACCAAAAATCCATTTGAATGATGCAATACCGGATCCTGTTTCGTTATCGATATAAAAATAACCCGCTCTCGAATCATTAAAATCATCAAAAATCCCGAAAAAAGCGTCTTCGATCGATATATCAGGGTTTCCTGGTCTTCCTCCGAATCTGTCGGTAGCCCAAAATGTATTCATACTGTTAGCTCCATCTGAATCTGTTACTTGCCAAGCAAAAATATCTTCCGTAGAGTTATCATCATTGTTGTAGGCATCATCAAGTGAACTTGTTAATAAGAATCTTCCCGATTGTATTACTTCATTAGATAAGTCTCTTGCAGCTTCATAATTACCAATTTGTAATTGTATTCTAGCCAATAAAGCTTTGGCTGCGTTGCTAGAAGCAAAAACACCATTGGTGTCAGGTAATAGTACAATTGCATCTTCTAAATCATTGATAATAAAATCATACACTTCACCAATCGTATTTCTAGATGGATAAGTGACATCATCTAATGTAATTACTGGAGTTCTGATAATAGGAACACCAGGCTCTCCATCATTGATTCTATTATTATTATGTTTAGAGAAAAAACGTAATAAATCAAAATAAGTAAGAGCTCTTAAAAATTTGGCTTGACCTTCTACAGAGTTTTTACTATCAAGGTTTTCAAAAACGTCTAGATTATCAAGAACTATGTTTGCTTGATTACTGATGTTATATCCGTTTAACCATAAATTAGCCACGAAGGTGTTATTTGTGTTAATCACCTTAGTGTTAAACTCACCAGGATCAGAAAATGTACCATTCCATTTCAGTTCTTGATCGTTAGCTAATAGTTCCGCGATTGTATAAATCTGACCACCATAACTTGCCGCTTGTCCAGCTTGAGCATATGCTCCAACAAGGATGTTAGTCACTTTTGCTGGTGTATCAAAAGCATCCTCAGTAGTTAATGCTTGATTTGGGTCAATGTCTAACTGATTCTCACAACTTACGGAGATTATCGAAAGAGTGAATACTATTATTATTTTTATATATGTTTTCATTTTTTTTACTTTAAGATTTTAATATTAAATTTTAAAAATCGAATTTTTAGAATTCAATATTTATTCCTAGTGTATATGTTTTTGCAGGAGGAGCCGAGTAAAAGGAAGTACCAGTTCTCACTCCAGAATTCCCATTAAAATCTGCTGTAGATTCTGGATCGTATCCTTCATAATCAGTAATCGTTAATAGGTTAAGACCGCTAAAATAAAATCTTACTTTTTCCATATAAAACTTTTTAGAGTACGTAGGGTTGATTGTGTATCCTAAAGTAATATTTCTTAGTCTTATAAAATCTGCTTCTTCTAGGTAACGGGTAGAATCTGCTTGACCATTCTCTTGATTTAACCTTGCTTGAGGCACATCCGTTATATCTCCAGGATTTTGCCATCTATCTAGTTGATCTACAGTTTGATTGTCAAAGAATTTACCATTTCCGGAAGTAAATTTACCTGCTTGATCAAAAATTGAAGCTCCAAACTCTCCTTGAAAAATGAATTGAAAATCTAAGCCTTTTATTTTTAAAGTATTTGTAAATCCAATTTGATAATCAGGAAAAGGGTCTCCAGTAACAATTCTGTTAGCTTTAGAAATACTATTCGTTAATGTTTTATCTAATGAACCGTCTGCGTTTACGGTATTGGTATAGAATAACGCATCTCCATTAGCTGAATCAACACCTGCATATTCATATAGGTAAAAAGAAGAAACCGCTTCACCTTTTCTTATAATATTCACACCATCTATAATATCTCCACTTGGAAGATCAGTGATTTCATTGTCGTTTTTAGTAAATAATGCTCCTACATTCCAGGTAAGTGATGGTTTAGAAATAATTCTTGCATTAATACTTAATTCAAATCCTTTATTTACTATTTCACCTATATTTCTAACAACTGATGTAAAACCAGATGTACCAGGTAGCGGTTGGTTAAATAACAAGTCATTAGTGGTTTTGTTATAATAATCGAATTCTCCTGAAATAGTATTGTTGAATAACCCAAAATCTACTCCTAAGTCATATTGAGTAGTTTTTTCCCAACGTAATTCGTTATCTCCTAATTGAATTGGTGATACTCCAAGTCGTTCATCATAGGTTGTTACTCCATAAAGATCTTTGCTAGCAAAGTTTCCTATTTCTGCATTTCCTGTAATACCCCAACTACCTCTTAGTTTAAACTTGTTTAGGAAATTAGAATTAACTAAAAATCTTTCATTACTAACTACCCAAGCTGCTGATGCTGCTGGGAACCAACCAAATTGTGAATCTTCACCGAATCTAGAAGAACCATCACGACGAATACTTAGGTTGAAAAGGTATTTTTCTGCTATAGAAAAACGTGACCTCGCAAAGTATGATAAAAAGTTATACTTAGTTTTATTAGATCCTCCATTTGTGATTAAAACTGCATTGTCTAATGTTTGTAAATCATCTGATGGAAATCCTTGTCCAATAGTAAATTGACTTTTACGATTAGTTTCCTCAAAACTTCCACCCAGAGTGGCTGAAAAGTCTACAGATTCTCCAAAAGTTCGCTTATAACTTAGGTAATTGGTAAAAATGTAACGTTCTGTAATAGCATTACTAACTGTACCAACGCCTCCTGCAGATGCGAATTCGGTTAAACTTCCTGAGAATCTTTCAGCATTTTGGTTATTAGCATCATATCCAATTTCAGATTTATATTGTAGATAATCATTTAAATAAAAATCACCATAAATGTTTGCTGTAGTTCTCCAAATATCTGTAACAAATCTTCCTGTTTGTTCTTGTCCAAGAAAGTTTTGAAACAACGTTGAATTACCATCTACATTAGCTGTTCCGTCTTCTAATAACGCTGGTGTTAATGGAGATTGAGCTATAGATTGAAGCGGAGAGATAAAAGCATTATCATTAGATAATCGATCGATGGTTACCTTAGATAGATTAATATTTACCCCAACTGTAGATTTTTCTGTAATATCAGCATCTACTTTACCTCTTAAAGTGTAGCGATCTAACTCATTTCCTAAGATGATACCTTCAGTTTTGTTATACGAAGTAGAAAGGAAGTATTTTATTTTTTCACCTCCTCCAGATGCGGATAGGTCTATATCTTGAGTAATACCTTCTACTAATGCTAAGTCCTGCCAATCGGTATCTACTTCATTATTTCTCCAATCACGACCTAATGATAATTGATCAAATTGTGTTTCGATCTCAGTTAAAGAAAGACCACTGTTTAGTACAGCCTCCGTATAAAGTTCTACATATTCTTCAGAGTTCAAAAATTCTCTTTTATTCGTAGCAAAGTTCCATCCCGATGCTGTGTTTAAAGTAACCTTTGTTTTTCCTGCTTTTCCCTTTTTTGTGGTGATGATAATAACACCATTTGTTCCTCTGGCACCATAGATAGCCGCTGAAGAAGCATCTTTCAGAAAATCGATAGAATCAATATCGTTAGGGTTAAGACCAATTAATGGATTGATAGGGGAGTTGTTTATAGATTCGTCGTCATTAATTAAGGGCACTCCATCTAATACGTACAAGGGTTCCTGAGATGCTCCAATGGTAGAAATACCTCTAATCCTAACTTTAATTCCAGATTCTACTCTTCCAGAAAGTTGGGTAATTTGTACTCCAGTTACTTTACTAGTCATTAATGACTGAATACCAGGAGTATTGATATCTGCTATATCATTAGCTCGAATACTAGATATACTAGCAGTTATTTCTTTTTTAGAAGAACTACCATATCCAATCAAGACTATTTGGTCTAGACCTTCAACATTGTCTTTCAGTGTAATATTTATTACTGTTGATCCGGTAATAACAATTTCTTTTGTTTCAAAACCAACGTAAGAAAATATTAAAGTATCGCCAGAGTTAGCTTCGATAGAATAGTTTCCGTCAAAATCTGTTTGAACTCCATTATTGGTGTTTTTTACCAGAATGTTTGTTCCCGGAAGTGGGATTCCTGATTGGTCAATAACCGTACCTGTTATTGTTTTCTCTTGAGCTTCAATAACTCCAGAGCATAGAAGCATAAGCATAGCTATGCTAAGTTTGATTAAGTTTTTCATTGAGGGCGTTTTTTAAATCGGGCGCAAAATTACGTTAATCCCGTAAGAAAAACACCCCTACATCAGAATAACCTATTAGAAATGATAGGTTTTTATTGAGAATATCGAAACTTATTCAAGAGGCAAATTTCCTTATTCTTAGTGAATATGGAAATTGTTTGTTATTCTAATAGCAAAACAGATAAAAGTGTGAGTTTATGTGAAAAATTAAAAAATCGTTAAAATTAGTATTTGATTCGATAAAAAGTAGGCGCTGTACGTTTATTCTTTCGTGTATTATTTCCCGTCCTGTAGGGCAAAAACCTTGCGTAATAAATCAGTGGTTCTAGAACTAAGTTTAGTCCTAATTTCTCCTTCTTCTACTGCGATCATAGTATATACTCCATTTAAAGCCTCACTAGTTACATAGTCAGTAAGATCTGGATTAACGTTGCTGGTAAAAGGAATAGCGTTGTATTTATTAATGATATTTGACCAAACACGATCAGCCCCTACCTTAGATAACGAGTTTTTAATAACTGGATTAAATTTAGAATAAAGAGCTGTCTTGGTAGTTCCTTGTAGATACTCTGTTGCTGCATTATTATTACCTAGTAAGATCTGTTTAGCGTCATTAAATGTTATTTGCTTTACTGCATTTACAAAAATGGGTGTAGCTTCTTTTACTGCATCTTCAGCTGCTCTATTAAGAACTTTAAGTCCTTCATCCGCTAGATTATCAAGCCCGATATCTCTTAATGACTTATCTACTTTACGTAATTCATCTGGTAATACAATTTTTACCAATTCATTTCTAAAAAAACCATCTTTTTGAGTAAGTTTTGTTACTTGTTTATCGATCCCTTTATCTAATGCTTGTCTAAGACCATTACCAATATCAATATTACTAAGTCCTATTGTCCCAGTCGTTTCCTGAGGAAGACTCTCAATTACTTGTTGAAGTTCTGCGCAACTTGATAGTTGAAATATAACTAGTACTAAAAAAATTCTTTTCATAATTTCTTATTAGATTTGAGATGATAATGATTTAATATGAATTCAAAGTTAATTTTTTTCATACTATCTATCTTAATCATTTCCTGTAAAAATAGAGAAGATGTATTTTAATTATGAAAAAATAACTGTTTTATTATTATAGACTAATACTTTTCTTTCTACATGATGCTTTATGGCTCTAGATAGTACTATTTTTTCCAGGTCACGGCCTTTCAGAATAAAATCATGTACATTATGAATATGAGAAACACGTACAATTTCTTGTTCTATGATCGGTCCTTCATCAAGGTCAGAAGTAACATAATGACTGGTTGCACCAATTATTTTTACACCTCGCTCATATGCAGAATGATATGGTTTTGCACCTGGAAAAGCTGGCAAGAACGAATGATGGATGTTGATAATTTTATTAGGAAACTGATCCACAAAATTTTCAGAAAGAATTTGCATATACCTTGCTAAAACGATGAAATCTATGTTATGTTCTTTCAATAATGCTATTTGTTCGGCTTCGGCACTTTCTTTATTAGATTTATTGACAGGTATGTGCTTAAATGGAATATTAAAATTATCCGCAATCGATTTTAAATCCAGATGATTACTAATAATAATTGGAATTTTCACCTGAAGTTCTCCTGAAGCATGTCTACCTAGGATGTCGTATAAACAATGATCATACTTAGAAACAAAAAGCGCCATTCTTGCCTTTTTTTCAGCATTATACATTTCCCAATGCATATTATAATTATCGGCAACGACTTTGTTAAAAGATTCTTTAAACAGTGCTAGTTTTTCTTCGTCTTGGTCAAACTCGCATTCTAACCTCATAAAAAATTCACCTAACTCTCTATCCACGTGCTGTTCGATATACACAGTGTTTCCTTTTTTAGCTAAAATAAAATTGGTCACCGTGGCTATGATTCCTTTTTTATCCAAACAGTTGATGAGTACCGTTGTTTTTTTCATAGGTTAATCAGATTTTGGGTTCTACCTTCTGGATATAAACTTACTATATAAGAAGGTAAATATTGTAATAATTTCTTACAAAGATGAAATGGATTGTTCGTTTTTAAATAATCTAAAGCGTAAGCTCGATTTTTCTAAATTATTTATAAAAAATAAAGGCTGATTTTATTAATAATCAGCCTTTACGAATTTAATACTTAATGGGAGTTATTTAATATCTTCGATCACATTGTTTATCAATGTTCTTAAATGATCCTTATGCGCTTTAGATAATTTGTTTCCTGTGCCATTAGAAACCATAGATCTTATTCTTTTTAGATTATACAAAGCCATAGATTTAGAAGCATATGTATATTTTGGTCCTTTAGGGTTTGACTTAGCTACTATATTGATCAATCTATTTGTATATTCTAATTGAAGGTTTTGTCTAAAAACATTTACAGAACCTGCAGCATCAGCCTGAAAAATAGCATTGTTAAGATCAGACATAAACTCTGATAATTTGTACTTATTACCATATAACTCAGAATCTGTAATTCTTTGCAAAGTATTAGGGTGTAAAATATGATCAAGTACCCTTTTTTGGAATCCAAGCACAAGATCATGAATCTTAGGATCTTCTGGGCCTCCAAAGAAATTATATCCTCTTCGTTGCATTGCAATATAGTTGTATAGGTCATTAGGAGCTTTATATGCATCTGGAGAAAACACATACTTTTTTAAAGCATTCATAGCTCTTTTTTGATCTTCGTAGCTAACAGGTGTGAAAGGTTTAGCATTCGCATCTTGTCCTACCATACTTCTGTCCACGTAAACTCCACCTATAAATCTAGAAATCACATTTCCTGCCTGAGCATACTGATTTCTTAAGATATAATAGGCTTGTCTTAACTCCTGATAAGATTCTCCTTTTTTACTAAATTTCAGTTTGATTTCCCCCATCATATTATTTACTAATTCCATTCTATTGATAGAATATGTAATTTGGTCGTTAGACATATCACCAATCATTACTCTCGGGTCTATTGCCTTTCCAGGAGCACGCATATCATCTGCATCATTACCAAAAATCAATTCTGGTTTATTAGATTGACTAGCGATTTTTTCTAGATCTTTTTTAGAGATTACAGGTGTATATCCATATTGTATAGCCCACTTATCATAAGGTCCTACAGTTGTAGAGAAATAATGTCCTTGATTTAATTTATCATTTGTGACATTAATTGCAGTATAATCCATCACAGATCCTGTAAGGCATTTGTCTTTGATAAATTCGGGGTTGTTTAATTCTTCAGGAGAGAACAACTGACTTGCTTTCATATTGTGGTTTAGTCCTAATGTATGCCCCACTTCGTGCATAATAAGCTCCTTCATAGCTTCCCTTTTCATGCCTTTCATTTCGTTGTCATTTGCTCCATAAGCGGTAAGAGCAGCTTGTCCGAATAAAGAATTTTCTTGCATTACCTGACCATATGAACAGTATAAGTGTTTGTCTTTGATCACTGTTGGGTAATTATCCGCTTCTAATTGATCATTAGCAGTAAGATTAAACAATCTGTCATCTTTTACACGGTTGGTATGAAATACATACTCTAACATAATATCTGCACCCAAAATTTCGCCTGTTCTAGGGTTTACAAAACTTGGTCCGTATCCACCGAAGGGAGGTCTTGGCGAAGAAGTCCAACGTAAAACATTATATCTGATATCTCCAGCATCCCAAGTAGCATCATCTGGTTGTAGTTTTACAACCATTGCATTTTTAAAACCAGCTTTTTCGAATGCTTTGTTCCATTCTAATACAGCTTCTTTAATGGTTTCTCTAAACTCTGTAGGAGTTGTGTTTTCCATCCACCATACTATCGGTTGTACAGGTTCCGAAATTGCTTGACTTGGATCTTTCTTTACTAAATTCCATCGATGTACTAAATCTCGATAAGGAGTTGGACTTGTAGAAGTCATATCAGTCACTTGTGTAAAGAAGTAACCAATTCTTGGATCATCAAATCTTGGTTGATAATCATTTTCAGGCATTGCTATCAGACTATGTTCCACCTTAATTGTAACATTTCTACCGTCAGTTACAGCTTCAGAACCTCCATTAAGGATATTGGATTTAGAATATACATAGTGACTATTAATATTCAGATTTTCTGGATAATTTTTAATTGTCTTAATTTTAGTTTTCTCTTTACTAAGAGAACCTAACTTAAAAGCAAAAGGCGATTGTCCAGGAAAGTTAGGCGCTTTAATTTGCTCAAAAGTTTCTTTAAGAAAAAGATCATCTGATTTGATTAAATACAATCCTTTTTCTTCATCAAGTGCTTCGATTTTTAAACTTGCCATGATTCCTTCACTAATATTGGCATTAGAGGCTTTAGATAATGCATTGTCTTTATCGAAGTAATAAGAAACGTTTTGAGTAATAAACTCAATTTTGTTGTAATGTTTTTCGATTTTAAAAACTTTATTATTCATATACGCTCCCCTAAACGCTCCTGCTTCTAATACTCCATCAGAAATCTGACTGAAATAAATAAATTCCTTTCCAATCTGGTCCTTTTTAATAACCATTTTGGTAGTGCCATCGATGGTGTCCCTGTACATAGCGAATAAACCTTCGATTTTTTCGCTTTTTTTAGTAAGATCTTCAATAGATTTTTCTTTGGAATCTTTTTTAGGAGCATCCACTTGTTCTGTTTCTCCCTTTTTTGATTTTTTCTTTTTCTTACGTTGCGCTTCCATGTTTTGGATCCCTACTCCCAAAACGAATACAAGCGATAAGAAAAACAACTTGTTTTTTGATGATGTAATTTTCATTTTTAAATGTTTTTGTTTTCAATAATTGCGGAAGATATCATTTTCCATATATAGTATAAAAGTGTTTAACAATTGTGTTAACATATTATTAATAGTAATTCGTACAACGTAATTGTGTCTTGTTACAAGATTTAGAAAAGAATAAATGTTAAATTTGAACTATGAATAATGAAATATCTAATTAGGTTAAGTAAATTATATAATTCTAAAAAAATAATCGTTTTTGCTGCGTATTTCGTAAATTAGCAGCTCTAAAAACACCTTTTATTGTCAATGGAACAAATAGCACCTTATAAGCCAAAAAATAAAGTTAGAATTGTGACTGCAGCATCATTATTTGATGGGCACGATGCAGCTATTAATATTATGCGTCGTATTATTCAATCTACAGGGGTAGAAGTAATACATTTAGGTCATGATAGAAGTGTAGAAGAAGTTGTTAATTGTGCCATTCAGGAAGATGCTAATGCTATTGCAATGACTTCGTATCAAGGAGGTCATAATGAATATTTTAAATATATGTATGATTTGCTTAAAGAAAAAGGAGCAACACATATTAAAATATTCGGTGGAGGAGGAGGAGTAATCCTACCAGAAGAGATTAAGGATTTAATGGATTACGGAATCACCCGTATCTATTCTCCTGATGATGGAAGATCTTTGGGATTACAAGGAATGATTAATGATTTGGTTAAACAATCGGATTTTCCTATTGGAGACAATCTTAATGGAGAGGCGGATCATTTAGCGGATAAAGAAATTGGAGCTATTGCTCGTGTTATTTCTGCTGCCGAGAATTTTCCTGATATTGCAAAAGACACGTTAGATCAAATTCACGAAAAAAATAAAACATCAAAAACACCAGTTTTAGGTATTACAGGTACTGGTGGAGCAGGAAAATCTTCTTTGGTAGATGAGTTGGTACGCCGATTTTTAATTGATTTTCCTAATAAAACCATAGGATTGATCTCCGTAGATCCATCCAAACGTAAAACAGGTGGAGCTTTGTTAGGAGATCGTATTCGTATGAATGCTATTAATTCACCTAGAGTATATATGCGTTCGCTGGCTACCAGACAATCTAATTTAGCATTGTCTAAATATGTTGCAGAGGCTATTGAAGTTTTGAAGGCAGCAGAGTTTGATATTATTATACTAGAAACTTCAGGTATAGGGCAATCGGATACTGAGATCTTAGAACATAGTGATACTTCCTTATATGTAATGACTCCAGAATTTGGAGCGGCTACTCAGTTAGAGAAGATTGATATGCTTGATTTTGCAGATTTAGTAGCGATCAATAAATTTGATAAAAGGGGTTCTCTGGATGCTCTAAGAGATGTGAAAAAGCAATATATGCGTAACCATCAGTTATGGGATATTCCGCAAGATGATTTACCCGTGTACGGAACCATAGCTTCGCAATTTAACGATCCAGGAATGAATACGCTTTATAAAGCGATCATGGATAAA
Source organism: Aquimarina sp. BL5 (assembly GCF_003443675.1). Classification (NCBI taxonomy): domain Bacteria; kingdom Pseudomonadati; phylum Bacteroidota; class Flavobacteriia; order Flavobacteriales; family Flavobacteriaceae; genus Aquimarina; species Aquimarina sp. BL5. Next base: position 5,046,835 of record NZ_CP031963.1, read on the forward strand.
GTGGTAGAGAGAACAGGAGCGGATCTAAAATCTGATTTCCATATCTCTAAAGAAATGTCTGAAAAGATATTTGTAATTCCACCAAGTAGGACACGATACTTGTCTGAAATTTCAGAAAATAATAGAGCGTACGATAAAACTGCTGATGCGCAGGTAGAAGTAGCACAAAAACTATATGGAATTTATAAAACCATTTGTAGCGTTGCGAATTTAGATTTTGTAGACTTATCTAAGCATGGTATTGAAGAAGATGGACTTAGGAAAGTTAAGAATGATGAGAATAAGGATTTTCTAAAGCTATTACTTGCTGAATTTGATCGAGTAAAATTAAATCTAGATCCTCATAATTGGGAAACAATAACGGGTTGGGCAGTAAAAGTACAGAAATATAAAGATCCCATTTATTCTTTTAAGGTTAGGGATAAAGAAATTAAAATAGAAACACATACTGAATCTTTATCGCATAGTCAGATTCCTAAAGTGGCATTACCAAAATATAAAGCTTGGGGGGATATCTTAAAATGGTGTTTACAAGAAAATGTTCCTGGTGAGTTCCCTTTTGCATCTGGGCTTTATCCTTTTAAACGAACAGGAGAAGATCCAACACGTATGTTCGCTGGAGAAGGCGGACCGGAAAGGACTAATAGACGTTTTCATTATGTGAGTTTAGGAATGCCTGCAAAACGTTTATCAACGGCCTTTGATTCAGTTACGCTTTATGGAAATGATCCTGATCATAGACCAGATATTTATGGTAAAATAGGGAATGCTGGAGTTTCGATTTGTTGTTTGGATGATGCAAAGAAACTATATTCCGGTTTTGATCTAACGCACGCGATGACATCCGTGAGTATGACCATTAATGGTCCCGCTCCTATGTTATTAGGATTCTTTATGAATGCTGCCATTGATCAAAACTGCGAAAAGTATATAAAAGAAAATGATTTAGAAAAGGAAGTAGCTTCTAAAATAGAGAAAATATATAAAGAAAAAGGAGTTGCACGTCCGGCATATCAGGGAGAACTTCCTGAAGGTAATGACGGATTAGGATTAATGCTATTAGGTGTTACAGGGGATCAGGTATTGCCTGCAGACGTATATGCAGAAATCAAAAAAACAACATTAAATACGGTTCGTGGTACTGTACAGGCGGACATCCTTAAAGAAGATCAGGCTCAGAATACATGTATATTCTCTACCGAGTTTGCATTGCGATTGATGGGAGATGTACAGGAGTATTTTATCGAAAAACAAGTACGTAACTTTTATTCGGTTTCTATTTCTGGATATCATATTGCCGAAGCAGGTGCCAATCCGATCACTCAGTTAGCACTAACATTGGCTAACGGATTTACCTATGTAGAGTATTATCTAAGTAGAGGAATGGATATTAATAAGTTTGGTCCAAACTTGTCCTTCTTTTTCTCTAATGGTATCGATCCTGAATATGCTGTTATTGGTAGAGTAGCGCGTAAAATTTGGGCGAAAGCCTTAAAGAATAAATATGGAGCAAATGCCAGAGCCCAGATGCTTAAATATCATATCCAAACCTCTGGTCGTTCTCTACATGCTCAAGAAATTGACTTTAACGATATTCGTACGACACTTCAAGCTTTATATGCAATCTATGATAATTGTAATTCGTTGCACACGAATGCTTACGATGAGGCTATTACTACACCAACAGAAGAATCTGTGCGCAGGGCGATGGCTATACAGTTGATTATCAATAAAGAATTAGGATTAGCTAAAAACGAAAACCCAATTCAAGGATCTTTTATTATTGAAGAATTAACTGATTTAGTTGAAGAAGCCGTATTAACGGAATTTGATAGAATTACAGAACGAGGCGGTGTGTTAGGAGCGATGGAAACCATGTACCAACGTAGTAAAATACAAGAGGAAAGTTTGTATTACGAAACCTTAAAACACAACGGAGAGTTTCCGATCATCGGTGTAAATACATTCTTAAGTTCTAAAGGTTCGCCAACGGTGACACCAGGAGAAGTAATACGAGCTACGGAAGAAGAAAAACAGTATCAAATTACGATGCTTAATGAATTACAGAAAGGAAATGCAAACGAAACTTCTGAGTTGTTAAGAGATTTACAAGAAAGAGCAATTACGAATCAAAATATTTTTGAAGCATTAATGGAAGTATGCAAAAAATGCTCTTTAGGTCAGATTACTTCTTCATTGTTCGAAGTTGGTGGGCAGTATCGTAGAAATATGTAATTGAAGATTTTTTTTCAATTTTAATAATATCAAAAACTTATAAAATCCCGCATCAAAGCGGGATTTTTCTTTTAGGTTAGTTTTTCTATCTTTAGAGAAACACAACTCATCATGAAAAAATTACTCATTACACTGCTTATTTGCGGTAGTACCTTTGCGCAACAAAACTCATTAAAAGCATTAGTTGGAGGAACATTAATTGACGGTTTTGGCGCTACTCCTATAAAAAATAGTGTCGTTATTATAGAGAATGATAAAATAAAAGCTATAGGTACTATATCCACCTTAAAAGTACCTGAGAATGCAGAGGTGATTTCTACAGAAGGAATGTCTGTATTGCCGGGACTTTGGGATATGCACGTACATACGATGATTAATGGTCATGCAGATTATACTTATTGGGATAAAACATATCCACCTTTATTAGAAAATGTTATTATGCCTTCTTCTGCAGAACAATTATTAATGGCAGGAGTTACTAGTGCCAGAGATCTTGGAGGTCCATTAAAAGAAAGTATTTCTGTTAGAGATCGTATTAATAAAGGAGAACTTCCAGGAGCTACATTATATGTCTCAGGACCGTTTATTCAAAAGAAACCGTATCCTGGAACTGAAGCTTTTCGTTGGGGAATTAATGGAGTAGAGGATGCGAAAAAGAAAATAAAGAAATTGGCGGATGCAGGTGTAGATTGCGTAAAACTAATTGATCAGGATCAAATGACTACTGCAGAATTGAAAGCCGTAGTAGATACTGCGCATAAATATAATCTGAAGGTTGTTGCTCACGGACATCGTCCAGAAGAGATAAGAGCAGGACTTCAAGTTAATGTTGATTGTTTTGAACATACAGGTTTGTCATCTGCTCCTAGATATCCTGATGATGTAATGAAGGCTATAAAAGAACGAACAGCACAGATGAATCTTGGTCCTTTGTTCTGGTGTCCAACCGTAGAAGGCTTATATAATTATGAATATGTAAGAGATAATGGAGAGCATTTGGATAATGATTCGTGGCATCGAGGATTGCACGATACGATAGTAGCAGATATAAAAAATAGCTTTATCCACAAAGACCGTTTACCTTATTTTCAGTTAACACCTTTGCGAAAACCTACATTAGAAACTAAAATCAAACAATTAATGGATGCCGGAGTTGTATTGATGATAGGTACGGATAGTGGTATTCCTATGAAATTTCATAGTCAATCCACTTGGAATGAATTAGATGTGTGGGTAAATGAATTTGGAATTGATCCTATGTATGCTATAAAAGCAGCTACCTATTGGCCATCTGTTTGGATGGGAGTTTCAGATAAGGTAGGTACTATAACCGAAGGTAAATATGCTGATATTATTGCAGTAAAAGGAGATGTTATGAGGCATATCAATTTATTGCAAGATGTAGATGTAGTGATTAAGCACGGTAAAAGATATAAATAAGGTCAGTGGTGAATACTTATGGGGGTTTATGGGATTAGGCAAGATTTTTGATAAATGCTATAGTATCAAAAAAAACAACATTTCATGGATCTTAACAAAAATAATCTAATACTCTTTTTAGTTTTTCTAATCAGTACTTTTGGAATATCTCAGACAAAACAAATTATCATTGTTGATGAGCTTACAAATGAACCTATAGAAGGAGTTCATTTATTATACGGTAATCTAGAAGAAGGAAGTTATACAAATGCTGATGGTGTAGCAAATATTATTCTTAGAGAAGAGGTATTGACCATTTCTCACTTGAATTACCAAGATTTGACGATACCTCCAAAAGAAATAGAATTATTAAGTACGGTTGTCTTAAAACCAGATGATGTGCAGTTGGATGAAGTCGTTGTTAATTCATTTAACTTAAAAAAAGCATTGCAGTATGTATTGGATAACTATTATGACCTTTATGTGAACTACCCGACAGAAAAAGAATGTTCTTTTAAAGAAACGTTATTGGTAGATAATAAGATACATCGTTTAATTCTTTCTGACCTTAAAATTTGGACAAAAGATGCAGGTTTTAATAATAGAAAACTAGAAAAAAATATAAAGCTTAAGTTAGGAACCGTTAGCCAAAATAAGAATGTTCCTATGGCCTTTGATATTAATGATAAAGGAGAATCTAATCCAGAATCAAGCGGAAATATAATTACTAAAAGTTTATTGTTAAATACATATTTAGATGCCGCTATAGCTGGATTTTTGAAATATTCAGGAATGATAGAAGAAACGGTAGAAGTATCGTCACCAGATGTGATTATAGTTTCTTTTACAACAGATTGGAAAAATGTTAATGCAATAGCTAATCGAACAAAAGGTAAGTTTGTTTTCGATAAAAAAACGAAAGCAGTTATCGAATTTATAAAAGAGATTGAATTGCGTAATGATATAAAGAAAAAGACTTCAAGTTTTTCCAATAAAGAATATCAATATGAGACCAAAAGTCAGGTTATTTCGTACAATTTCACAAAGAAAATTGATAAAAAATATAGTCTAAGTAAGTTAGGAATTGAAGCTAATGTAGTGCTATCATTAGATGATAAAAACTATAACACAAATTTTAAAAACAATCTTTTCGTTCTTAAAGAAACTAAAAAGAGAAGATTTGGCAATAATGGTATAGTAGATTTAGAGCAACCAATTTATAAAATGATACCGTCTAATGTGATTAATTCTAATGCTATTGTATTAACTGCAAAAGAGAAAGAATTTTTAGAGTCAGAAGATTAATTCATACATCATCTAATTATTAAAAGCTATTTGGATCAAAATGAAGCCTTCAATTTGCAGATAATGGCTAGTTTTTCTATTTCAAATCTTGTAAAAGATATAAATGATTTGTTCTTAGAGAAGTTTTTTTTTTCATAAAGACATCATCCAGTTATGCTGGAGTCTTTTGAACTTTTTTAGTTCTTTACGCAGTAGTCTAACAAAATCTTTACCATTACTTTCTGAACGCTCTAATCTTTCGCAATTTTTATAAAGTTTGTTTGTCAGACTTTCAAGAGAAATGGCATGTTTTAAGCGATCATCTTGAAAAGCCTGATTCTCTGCTTTAATAATTTCAGGCACTAAGGAATCAGAATCTTTTACAATATCTCCGGTAAAGTAAATAAATTGATTTTCGCTTCCGTTTTTTTCTAATGGAGCCAAATCATGAACAAGATATTTAGAAATACTCTTGGATAATATGAGTATTTCTAGAGCTTTTTTATAAAGTCTTATATTTTTAGGGCTCGATTCCATTGTTAAACCAAAATTAAGAGTATTTAGGGAGATATTGCTTTTTACTTTAAAGTAGAATGAGTAATTTGCTTTAGAAAATAAAGTAAAATAAGTTTTTTGATTTAAATCATAATGGACATCACAAACTGGAAAATACTTCACTTATTGCAGAAAAATGCAAGGTTGACCAATGCAGAAATAGGTAGGAACGTTGGATTAAGTTCACCCGCTGTTGCAGAGCGAATAAAAAAAATGGAAGATTATGGCATTATAGAAGGATATACAACAAAGGTATCGTATGCTAAAACCGGATATCAGCTAAAGGCAATTATTACTTTGCGAGCTTTTATGGGACGTCTAAAACCGTTTTTATCCAAAATATCTGAGTTTAGCGAAGTACTTAATTGTTATCGAATTACAGGTAATGAAAATATAATTATGGAAGTAGTTTTAGAAGATCAGGTGCATCTTCAGGGTTTTATCGATAGATTGATAACCTATGGAGAAGCTAAAACTCATATTATTTTATCTAATGTAGTAGAAAACAATCCGATTCTAAATAGGAAAGACTAAAGTAATATAGATAATTCCACAAATAAAATATATACTATCTTTAGAATATTATGTACGTTACCTTAGAATATTATGTTACCGCAATCGTATGCTTGATTACTGCTTTTGTAATTCACAGAATTTACTATAATGAAAAAATTAAAAACCAATCTTCAATATCAATAAGTGGTATTAAATGGTTTGGTTTTGCAATTTTTTTATGGGGATTGGGCGCTCTCATTAACATTTTGTTAGTTCAGTTAATCGAAATTAGAACTACTCATAAAGTTGTTATTTATTTAGGAGTATTAATCTCTTTGGCAAATTCTCTTAGTATATTACTTTCATTACCCTCGATCGAGCATCAAAAAGAACGAAATATTATAGTTAGATTGGTACAGCGATTTTCAGAGAAAGAGTTTGTCACTCTTTTTAGCGGAGTACTTATGATGATTGCTTTTGTCTTTATAGTCACTTCTTATAGTAATACAGAAATCAGTAATAATTTTATTTGGCTTATAGATATTCCAATTTCATTAATTGTAGCGTTTGCCTTATTAAATGAGCTTAATAAAGCCTTTGCAAACCGAAATATGAAGTTTATGGTGTTTCCTTGTTTCATATTATTTGTACTTATAGTTATCGCAGTAACACATAGAATTATACCGCAGGACAGAGCGATAGCGTTTATTGATCAAGAATTTTGGAGTTTATTAGGTGTAATTACTGGATTATCTTTCAAGTTTTTGTTCATTTTATTGTTCTCTATTTTATTATATAGTTGGAAATTCCTTTCGGAAAAGGAGGTGAAACAGACCGAATTAGAAATTCTAACTAAAGAAAAAGAGCAGCTGCTAAGTCAGCAAGGAAAACTGGAATTGGCAAATGAAAGTCATTTAGATACCATTGCTTCTTTACAAAAACGTTTAAGAGAAAGTGATTTAAAAATTAACTCTCTAGAAGAATCAACAAGGGTAATACTGTCTGATAGACAAAAAGAAGTATTAGGAAATCTCGGAGTCTGTGGTGTTAATAAGTCATATACCGAAATTGCGGAGGAGATGAATATTAGCTTGGATGGATTTCAAACTCATATTTATCAAATTAAAAAAGTCCTAAAGATTAGTGGTGCAGATGGTAAGGAACAATTGATAGCATTCGCAAAAGCAAACCAATTACTTAAATATGCAAGCATCATTGATGAAAACACTGATTAAGTATATACTTAATCATTCTAATTTTCTAAATTCATCATTACGTAACCTTTTGTAAGATTCTCTTTTATTCAATCTTCGTCTGAAATAATAAGACTTAAAAACAGATGAAGAAAATCATGACCATGTGTGTCTCACTTTTTGCGTACACATACGCCACAGCACAAGAAGTACGTACAGAATCATTAGATGAACGAATTAATGATGGATTTAAGAATGCTACAGATTGGTTTGTAGATGCAATTTTTGCAGAAATCCCTATAACTTCTCAGGTAGGTATTCCTTGGGTATTGATTGTTTTGCTATTTGGAGCTTCTTATTTCACTATTTATTTCAAAGGGATTAATTTTAGAAATTTTTGGACCTCGATAAACATTGTTAGAGGTAAATATGATGATCTGGAAACATCGAATACTTTAGAGGTTTCCGAATCGGTTCGTACCATAGAAGGAGATCAGCCTGATACTGTTAGAGTAGAAGGTAAAGATGGGGAAGTAAGTCATTTTCAAGCCTTAACAGCAGCATTATCAGCTACAGTGGGCTTAGGAAATGTAGCGGGTGTTGCTATTGCATTGTCCATTGGTGGTGCTGGAGCAACATTTTGGATGATTCTAGTTGGACTTTTAGGTATGGCATCCAAGTTTGTAGAATGTACATTGGGTGTTGCTTACAGGGAAATTGACGAAAACGGAACGGTGTACGGTGGTCCGATGTATTATTTGAGTAAAGGTCTGAAAGAAAAAGGATTAACTACATTAGGAAAAGTGTTAGCTGTGATTTTTGCAATTATGTGTGTAGGTGGATCCTTTGGAGGTGGCAATATGTTTCAGGCTAATCAGGCATTTAAATTATTTGAACATGTAACCGGTGCTGAAAATAGTTTTATCTATGGAAAAGGATGGCTGTTTGGATTAATAATGGCAATTTTTGTGGGGATAGTAATCATAGGTGGTATTAAAAAAATAGCTAAAGTTACCGATAAAATTGTGCCTTCTATGGTAGTGGTGTATATATTGGCAGTTATTACGGTAATAGCTATTAATTATAAAGTAATTCCTGATGCGATTTATGCTATTATAAATGGGGCTTTTAGTGCAGAAGGAATAACGGGGGGAATGATTGGAGTTATGATTCAGGGATTTAGAAGAGCAGCTTTTTCTAATGAAGCCGGAATTGGATCAGCTTCCATTGCACATTCAGCTGTTAAAACCAAATACGCAGCAAGCGAAGGGTTAGTGGCATTGCTAGAGCCTTTTATTGATACAGTAGTGATTTGTACAATGACAGCTATTGTATTGATTATTACAGGGCAAATTCAGGTAGGAACAGAAATTTCTGATGAACAAGGAGTGTTGCTAACTGCCAGTGCATTAGAAAGTGGTATCTCGTGGTTTCCGTATATCTTAAGCTTAGCAGTGATTCTTTTTGCTTTTTCATCTATGATTTCCTGGTCATATTATGGGTATCAAGCTTGGTCCTATTTATTCGGAAGGAAAAAATATGTGGAGTATATCTACAAAAGTATCTTCTGTATCTGTGTAATTATTGGTTCTGCAGCAAGTTTAACGGCAGTAACTGATTTTTCTGATGCCATGATCTTTTCGATGTTAGTTCCTAATATGATAGGGTTGTTTTTAATGGCTCCTAGAGTAGCTAAAGAACTTAAGAAGTATAAACAAGCTATCTCTATGAATAAAATTTTATGAAATAGTTATTTTGCAGTTTTTGGCATAAGATTTGATATTATTTAAGTGTATAGAATTTATCAAAATCTTGTGTGAGGACATTGGTTCAAAGAACTAAAGATAGTACGGGAAAAAAGATAAGAAAAACGCTCGAGTATAACTCCGAGCGTTTTTTTATGAATATCGATTAAGACTGAATTTCTTTTCCTATTTTTAGGTGTAATTATAAGAAGTATGGAGAGAATATATGAATACCTGGAGATCGCTATCGATAAGATTGTGTTTTTTGCACCCAGGATTATTGGAGCCGCATTAGTATTTTGGATAGGATTCAAAATTATTAAGAGAATACTTAAGTGGATAGAAGCGGCATTGAAACGCATGAATATATCAGATACGATGCGACCGTTTCTTTCTTCAATTATATCTGTATTATTAAAAATAGCCATTCTTTTTATTGTCATTTCTATTTTGGGTGCCGACCTATCCGGTTTCGTAGCGATTTTGGCGGCGATTAGTTTTGCCGTAGGACTTTCGCTCCAGGGAAGTTTAGGTAATTTTGCATCAGGTATATTGATTATGTTTCTAAAACCATATCAATTAGAAGATTGGATAGAAGTAGATGAAAAATTTGGGAAAGTAAAGGAGATTGGAATTTTTAACACTACTGTGAAAACACCTGGAAGTAAGGTGCTGATTATTCCCAATTCTAAAATCACAGATGATGTGGTAACAAATTATTCCAGAGAAGGGGTTATACGATTGGAAATTATTGTAACCATGCCCTATAGTGAAGATTTTCCTAAAGTGAAAAAGATTATAGAAGATACATTAAAGCCCATAGAGAAAATACTAGATACTCCTATTCCTGAGATAGGGATAGAAAATTTTGATTCGCATAGCGTATTAATCGCAGTAAGGCCTTATGTAAAACCTGATGATTTTTGGGAAGTGACCTTTGTTGCACATCAGGAGATCAAAAGAGCCTTCAGTGAACATAATATCAAAGTAGCATACTCAGAAGGTGTAGAGTTAGGAAGTATTGGAGTTTAATTTAAATTCAGAACTTTTTATAGCCAATAAAACAAGTGGCATTTTTTTTGTGGCTTTCTAGTTTTATAAAAACATTATAACGTGAAATCCTATTCTATTAAAACTATTATGTTTTGTCTGTTCTTGTACTCAGGTGCAATTATGTATGGTCAAAGCAGATTAAAACTAAAAAAAGGAGAAGTAATTGATTCTCTTACTGTACCTTCTAGTGAAGGAAGTTATTATAGTATATACCTACCCAAAACTTTTGATCTTACTAAAAGTTGGCCAATACTTTTCGGATTTGATTCCAATAACAGTACCAATGCTATAACGAATCTTTTTAGTAAGGCTGCGGAGGAATTAGGGTATGTAATAGTAGTAACCAATTTTTCTAAGAAATCAAGTATTAACGATAAGTCAAAATATGTTGCCTTTTTTATGGAACATATTTTTAGTCTTTTCCCAATTCAAAAAAGAAGAGTTTATGTCGTAGGGGTGGGTAATGATGGGCCTTTAAATAGTTTGTTGCCGCTCGTGTATAAAGAATTTAATGGTGTAATAGCAGTAGGAAATAGTTGTTACTATAATGAATCTATACAAGCGCGAAGGGATTTTTCTTATATCGGAATGGTAGGTGATAAAAATTTTAGGTATCAAGATTTTTTCAACACGAAAAAGTACTTAAGAAGACGAGCGATAATTTCTGATATTTATACGTATCGGGGAAATGAAGAACTTCCTTCAGAAGATTTAATGGTAAAAGCATTGATCTCTTTTACATTACAGGATATGTTAAAAGGTAAAATACAAACAGATTCTATTTGGGTTAAGGATATTTTTAAAAAGGACTTTGAAGAGATAGCTTTATTGAAAACACAAGGTAAATATCTAAAAGCCTATGATGAGTTAACCAGAATGAGAAATAAATACCGTTTATTTTTTGATGTTGATCAACTTAAAGAAGAACAAAAGGTAATAAGAAAGATCGATAGCTACAAAAAGGAGAAAAGACTTAGGTCTAAATATTATAATAAAGAAAAATTATTACGAGAGACATTTATTTTCTCATTAGAAGAAGATATAGAATTTAATCAATATGACAACCTAGGTTGGTGGCAGTATAAAATGAGCGAACTTGATAAACTAGGAAAAAGCAAGGAAAAGTATGCAAGTAATATGGTGTTAAGAACAAAAGATTTCCTAAAGTACGTACTAATAGATTATAAAAAGAATACAGTTAAAGAAAAAAATGTGCTAGACAGAAAAATATTTGTAAATATCTTAAGTACTATAGTTGATAAAAACGATTTTGAATCCTATCGAAAAATTATTTCCCTAAGCGCTATAGATCAAGATAATGCAACTGCACTTTTTTATTTAGAAAAAATGCTTCAGAATGGATATAAAGAACTAGAATCGCTTTATAACATAGAAGGAACCCTAGCACTGAGGATATCTAAAGAATATAATAATGTCATCAAAAAGTACTTGAAAACTTCAAAATATTTCATGGTTGACTAATTATTTAATGACAGAATTGTGTATTTAGTCGATATTAATAAACACTTAATCGTTGTTTTGTTAATAACTTTTTAATTGATTACGGTTTTCGTTTGAAAATTAACATATCTTTATAACACGTAAAATATATATAATGTGTATTGTACAAATTAACATATCAAGAAATATGACGATATGGATTTGAAATTTTAATTTGGAATGCACATTGGGATAAATTAAGTGTGAGGACATTAGTCTAAAGACCCCAAATCTAAAAACTAAAGAGAGTACATAATTTGCCCGATAACAGAAAGCGACCTTTGTATAAGGTTGCTTTTCTTTTTTTATGCCTTTTGTTATTATGTTAGATAACCTAAGTTCGATATAAGGACAGGGCTCGAAAAGCAGTCAAATTGAATGGTTTTTCATAGTGAAACGAAGAAAAATTAGCTTGCTAACCTTTGGAGAGTATCGAAATTAGGCTTTTGATCGAAAATTTACTTGTCATCGATAGTTCTGCTGAGCCTGTCGAAGTATAATTTGCTTGAGGCGGATCACTCTTACTGACGTAAATATTCTTATGTAGAACTCAGGTTTAATAAGGAAATTTGTAAAGAAAACTAAGGTAGTAACCTCTTTCCGGATGTTGTAAAAAGTGAAAAAATAGAGGTTTTTGTGTATTTTGTCGAATATTTATGTTTTTTATCGCTATTTTTTTTTGTATTAACAATTTTTTTACAATATATTTACATTAACTTAAAAATACTATGATGTATGTCCAGAATTAACATTTTAAACTGTATGACGGTACGGATTTAAAATTTTAGTTTGGAATACGTCAGGGTCTATTAGGTGTGAGGACATTAGTCTGAAAGACCCCAAATCTGGAAGCTAAAGAGAGTACGTAATTTGCCCTAAAATTGATGAAAGCGTTCTGTAAAAAGAGCGCTTTTATATTTTCCACCAGTTTCTTGTTTATTTCGAAATTACTAAATGAGGAACTTCTTCTAATTTCCAGTCAATTACAAGTCCCCCAGCTAATGATCTAGCAATTTCTGCTCCATAGAGATGTTCACATAAATATAAGGCTGCTTCAAAACTTTTTGCGCCACCAGCAGAAGTAATGTATTTTCCGTCATGAACGAATAAAACATCTTTTCTAATATCTAGATCCGGAAATGTTTCACGCATTTTATCTATATCACTCGGAAAGGTCGTAGAAACCACATTATTTAGTATTCCGGCTTTAGCTAATACAAAAGCCCCATCACAATGTGAGGTCATATAGGTAGCGGTTTGATCTACTTTTTTTACAAAATCAATCATGGCTGTATCTTCTAAGTCACTATCTAGATGGTGTTCTGCAGAGGGTACAACCAGAATATCAATTTTTGGCAAAGAATCTTTTAAATAATTATAATCAGGTATGATCTTCACACCTTCAAAAGTTGTAATAGGAGCATCAGTATTTGCTACCGTAAAAACATTCATTTGCTTAATGTTTTTACGATACTGTGTATGCTGAAAAATATCAAAAGGTGCAGTAAACTCTGTGTTATAGGTACCATCCATTATAAGGAAAGCTACATTATAACGGTTAGGTTCTAGTTTAGGGAAAGTCTTTTTGGTTTCGACTGTTTCAATTGGTTTTTCTTGATTTTTTTCTTGACAACCAATAATTATTATAGATAGAATAATGTATAATATATGTTTCATAATAGTGTTTCTTAAACATGTTTTAGTGTATGCTTAGTATCTTCTCTATTTACTTTAAGTTTTACAATAAACAACAAAAATGTCCCAATTACTGCGATTCCAGCCATTAATAACCAGGTATTATTGTAACCATATTGATTAATAAATTGCATTCCTGAGTTATGTCCGAATATATGAGCTAGAGAAAAAGACATACTATACATGCCCATATAAGCGCCTTGTCTTCCTCTCTTAGATCTATCCAAGGCGAATGCATTTCCGAAAGGAAATGAAATCATTTCTCCTACTGTGGCTATGATCATACCAATAACTACGATGCCTACCCAGGGACTAACTAAGAGTAATATAAAACTAATCCCAGTAAGAATAAATCCGCTAATTACACTACCAATTTTGGAAAATGAAGTAGACTCTAGATATGCGATTAAAGGCATTTCGAAAATAAAAATTAGAGTTCCATTTAATGCCAGAATCAGACCTATATTTCTTTCAGATAAAAAGTGTACTTCTTTATAATATAAAGGAATCGTGGAGAAGTACTGCACAAATATGAATCCGAATAAAGTTAATGCCACAAGAAAAAGAATATAAACACCATCGCTGTGAGCAGGAGTGGGGTTGTCTACTACAACTTCTTTATCTAATATTCTAGCTTTTTTAGGATGTAATGTTTTAATCATAATAAAACCGGCAATAATACAGGTAATCCCATCTATCCAAAATAATCCAGAATAACCTACAGTAGCAATTATTATACCTCCTAAAGCCGGACCCATGGAGAATCCTAGGTTTATGGCTAATCTTATAAAAGTTAACGATCGTGTTTTGTTTTCAGGTTTGCTATAAGCACTTAATGCAACGAAAAATGCCGGACGCGCAGCATCTGCGATCGCGATAAGAACAAAAAAACTGATGCAGATACTCCAGAAACTGGAAAAATATTGCACGATAAAAAATGAAATACCTGTTAATATGAGGGATCCTAAAATTACTTTATAGTACCCAATTTGATCACTTAATTTACCACCAATCCAAGCACCTAATAAAGAACCTAAACCATAACTTGTCATTACCCATCCTATCTGACCAAATGAAAAGCATAAATCATCAGAGAGATATAATGATAAAAAAGGAATTACCATAGCACCCATCCTATTAATTAATGTGATAAGTGCTAACCACCAAACTTCTTTTGATAAACCAGAAAAAGTATCTATATAATTTAGTAAAAGTTTCTTCAATATATTGATGGTTGGTTTATTAATAACCGGTAAAAGTAACTTTTTGTCGAAAAACTAGATACAAATTTAGAGAATATTAACGTGTTTATTATTAATGGTTTGTATTTTTGCAAAAAATAGGGGACAGTGTACAGATTATCTTTTTTACTATTGCTATTCTTTAGTCATATAGGGGCTCAGGATTCTACAACCATTAAAAAAATATTGGCATTTCAGGAAGAGCTTAATAAAGAGTTTGCTTCTGAAGAGAAATCGCCGTTGACACCAAAAGATTTTAAAACATTCAAGGAGTTGGACTTTTTTGATATTGATACTTCATATAGTGTTTTGGCTAAGTTTATCCGCACGCCATATGAGACTCCTTTTATAATGAAAACTACTACTAATAGAGAGCCTATATATGTAAAATATGGCGAAGCTCATTTCGTACTCCAGGAGAAAAAATGGATATTGAATATATATCAAAGTCAAGGGTTAAAAACGCAACCTGAATATGAGGATTATCTTTTTCTTCCTTTTACCGATTTAAGTAACGGAGAAACCAGTTACGGAGGAGGACGTTTTATAGATCTTAAAATCCCAGAAGATGATATAATTCTTATAGATTTTAATACGGCATATAATCCATATTGCGCTTATAGTGCTAGGTATTCTTGCCCCATTCCTCCAGAAGAAAATCATTTAGAGTTGGAGATTCCTGTAGGTGTCAAAAAATATAATAAACACGAAGCAAACAAATAAAAAAAAAGCGCTCTGAAAACTTCAGAGCGCTTTTAGCATAAACAAACAATATATTAAACTATAATTAATATATTAAAACTTATAGATGGCACCTAGTACAAAAGATGAAAGGCTTTTTTTGAAGTCTCCATCATTATCCGGGAATGTGTCTTCCGATGCAGAATCTAACCTTAACTCAGGTTTAAGTGTAAGATTTCCAATATCGTAACTTCCCGTCAAGGTCGCAGCAATAACACTACCATCTGAATCAGCATCTGTTACTAAAGCTCCGGCACCATCTTCAAATTCAGCAAAATACTCTCCTCTCAATCCTAAAGTGAATTTTTCATCAACCTTAAATTGTGGGTATAATGCTACTCCATAAAATCCGGAAGCATCAGCATCACCTTGATCTTCTGTGGTTAAATATGTTGCATTAACTCCTAAATAAAATTTTTCTGCAAGATCCCAACCTGTAGTTAAATCAGCTTGAAATGTAGGTCCTACTTCTCCCGGTTCTCCTTCGTTTCCGTATCTGAAGTTAAGATAAGCACTACCGTTATCAGCAGAATATCCTATCTGAGCTCCAAAAATATACGTGTCGAATGGATTATTTTCTGTATAATCTGTTGGATTCATAACTGCTACCATTGCAGACCAGTTATCGTTAATTGCAAAATCAGCCTTCAGTCCTGTATGAGAGAAAGGTCCATAAGAGAACATATAAGAAGTAGAATAGTTAAAGTTTCCTGTTGGAGAGATTACTTCATATCCAAGATATGTATTGAAGTTACCAAAAGTAAGTTTGAAATTTTCAGTTACATTCCAGTATGCATATAATTGGTTAATAATATTAGCAGTTGCATCACCAGTTCTGTTCCCAGCAGCATCAAAAACTCCTGAATTAAAAGTTGCATCTGTACCTCTTTGACCATATACGAGATCCGCTACAAATCCTACTTTTTCTCCTTCATAGCCGAGAATCACATTTGCCATACCTAAAGCAAATCCAGATTGATTAGCGAAAGAAGTCGTAGGTGCTGTAGAATTGTCATTTTGTGCTCCAAAATTATATCTAAAATATCCATCTACAGATCCATTAATAGAAAAATTATCGAACCATTTTTTTTCTTCTTCCTCTTGGGCGATTGACGTAAAGCTAATTAGCGCTAAAGAAAAAAGACATGCTTTCTTAAAAAGTTTTGTTACGGTTTTTGTTTTCATAATAAACATTAATTGGTATTAATTTGTTTTTAATTGGAGCTGTAAAACTATGTTAAAACATTTTTACCCCAATAAAAAAAAGGGTTTGAAGTATTATTTTTATGTATTTTTAATTTTATACCCCATAAAAATTAGACATTAATGTTTATTTAGTTGTTTTTTGAGAATTTGAAAGTGCTTTTTTGATACTTTACAGGTTTTAGATATAATAAGTATGTAAAAAGTGTAAAGTATTGTTAGAGAAAAGTAGCTTATTACGTTAAAAATTTCAAAAAAAAAGCTTGCTCATATAGAGCAAGCTTTTTAATAGATATAATTTCAACCTAGTTCACAGCCTGATTACCGTGCTCTCCAGTTCGTATTCTAAAGGTATTCTGTACATCAGACACAAAAATTTTACCATCCCCAACTTCTCCTGTCTTAGCTGCGTCAATAATTGCTTGTACTGTTTTTTCTTCGAATTCATCAGATACGACTATAGAAAGATATCTACGTTGTATATCGGATGTACTGTAGCTAATTCCTCTGTATACCTGTCCTTTTTTTTCATTGCCTACACCTGTAACGTCCCAATATGTAAAGAAGTTTACTTCTATTTCATGCAATGCATCTTTAACTGCTTTAAATCTTGATTTACGTATAATAGCTTCTATTTTTTTCATTTAATGTTGGTTGTTTTAATAGGTTGAAAAAGTTTAATAAAATGAAAGGGTTGTCTAAAAAACAAATATTAATGTCAAAATATTTTAACCTAAATACATAGACGGGTGTTAAGTTTTTAAGTACTTTGATTTTTAAATTGTCTTAGGCAAGCTCGGGTTAATGACTTCTTTTATTTTACAATCCACATTCCTAAAAATACTAAAAGAAATCCTATAATGAAAGAACTAATGGTATAGATACTAAAGCTTACAAAATCACCTGATCGTAAAAGCATGTGGTTTTCATAAGCAAAAGTAGAAAAGGTGGTAAATCCTCCACAAAATCCTGTAGCAAGCAATAAAACAGCATTTTGAGACAAGACATTGTTTTTAAGCGCCAATCCCAGAATAATGCCTATCAGAAAGCTTCCAAGAATATTAGCGGTAAAGGTTCCATAAGGAATTCCGTTAGTATCATTATTTAAATACTTACTGATAAGGAATCTGGCAACGCTACCAGTACCGCCTCCAATAAAGACTAGTATTAACTGTTTCATTTGGAATGTAGTTGTCGACTAGATGAAAAACTAATTTTTTCAACTTTTACTTTATCGGTATATATATTTCTGTGATCCATTCAGCTGGATTGGGTTGCAGACCTGGATCTACTCTATATACTTCAAAAGCAGAAGATGTTTCACTAAGTTCTAAACCATTATCATTAATGTATTTATAACCTGCTTCCCAAGCTTCTTTTAGATTTGCATAATCTCCCTTTAATGTTGTTTTCACCACTTTTTGTTTAGGTAAAAAGTCACAACGTATATTACTATCGGCAGGAGTTATCACTTCATCTCTAACCGGAATTCCGGTTGAATAAATAGCAGTTCCTTGCTCCTCATTAAATTCATTATAAATGGTTAAAGGCATTCCTGTCTGAGGTAGATTATTTTGTCTTACATATGCCATTACTGCAGGTAGCATTTGTGCCATTTTTTGAGAAATATCAGCAATAGGAGATGCAGTAGCACTGTACATATAGTAACCGCCTCTATGCTCTGTTATTCCGTCTACACTTACAGAATGTTCTTTCATTTTTTCGTTTACAAAAATGTCTAGTTTTTCTAGACCCTTTTGATACATTGGTTTGATGCTTTGAGATAAGGTGCTGTCTTGAGTCATCCAGAATGCTTTTTCCATAAAAGATTGTTCCCCTTTAATTCCCCAAGTAACCTTTGTTTTTTTGCCTTCTAATTTCTCGAATTTCCAGTATACATTACTAATACTTTCTCCCATCGGAGTAATGAAAGTGATTTTTTGATCAATACTAGTAAATGGTGCAGCTTTTACTGTCTTCATACTTCCGTCTCCTTGAGTTTCACTTTTCCAGCTATACGAAGCGCCATCACCACTGGTTTGACTTGCATATTCCATGATCATATCATCAGAATCATCCATCCAAGGGCCCCATTTCTCCCAAGTTTTATATTCATTGATTGTGTTAAAAAGTAATTCATCAGGAGCATCAATTACTCTACTTTCTTCTGCTTGATATTTACCATCTGTAATGGTTATATAAACAGCACCACCGATAACAATAATAAGTAAAAGAAAAAATAAATATTTTATAATCTTCATGTTAGTTAGTTTAGATTTTTTCTGTAGCTAATATAGTCAATTTTTGAGATGGTTTTTTAGTTTAAAGATTTTCAAGACTTTGACTATTTAGGTTTTGGAATTTTACAGGATTAAAACGAAATGAAATTCAAAATATAGATTTTTTTTATTTCGTTACATTTGCTGAGAACAATAAACATAAACAAATGAAACTTAATCGTATAATATTTTTTATAGCCATTAGTGCGATGCTAATAGCTTGTAAAAAGGATCCTAGTATACAGGATCAAATTAATCAACAGGAGACAAAACAAGAAATAGTAGAAGAAAAATTCGATTATAATGTAGAGCAGTTTGCGGATATTAAAGTGCTGCGATACCAAATTCCAGGATGGGAAAATCTCTCATTAAAAGAACAAAAGTTAGTATACTATCTTACACAAGCTGGTTTAAGTGGAAGAGATATTATGTGGGATCAAAATTATCGACATAATCTTCAGATTCGTAAGGCGTTAGAAAATGTGTATACTTCATATGCCGGGGATAAAACTAGTAGTGATTGGAAATCTTTTGATACATACCTTAAAAGAGTATGGTTCTCTAATGGGATTCACCACCATTATAGTAATGATAAGATCAAACCAGAATTTACAAAAGATTACTTGGCTACACTTTTAACAGAAACTAAAACTGAGTTATCTGAAGATGCTATCAACATTATGTTTAATGAGGAAGATGCTAAAAAAGTAAACCAGGCGAAAGGTATTGATAACGTAGCGCTGTCCGCAGTTAATTTTTATGGACCTGGCGTAACTAATAAAGATGTTGAGTCTTTTTATAGTAAAATCAAATCTCCTGATCCTAAAAAACCATTATCTTATGGTTTAAATTCTCAACTAGTAAAGGAGAATGGAGAGCTTAAAGAAAGAGTGTACAAATCAGGAGGGTTATATGGTGCAGCAATTGATGAGATTATCAAATGGTTAGAAAAAGCACAAGGCGTTGCAGAAAATGAGGCTCAAGGAAATGCATTGACATTATTAATACAATATTATAAAACAGGTGATCTAAAAACTTGGGATGATTATAATGTAGCTTGGACTAAAGCAACAGAAGGAAATATTGATTACATAAATAGTTTTATAGAAGTATATAATGATCCTCTCGGATATAGAGGGTCTTATGAGACAATCGTGCAGATTAAAGATTTTGATATGTCTAAGAAAATGGCAGTTTTATCAGAAAATGCACAATGGTTTGAAGACAATTCCCCGTTAATGGACGAACACAAAAAAGACAGTGTAGTAGGAGTGACTTATAAAGTTGTTACTGTTGCAGGAGAAGCTGGAGATGCATCTCCAAGTACGCCAATAGGAGTGAATCTTCCGAATGCGAACTGGATAAGAGCAGCTGTAGGATCAAAGTCAGTATCATTAGGTAATATTATTGGAGCTTATAACAATGCAGGAAGTTCTGGTCGTCTTAAAGAATTTGTTCATGATGATGAAGAATACGAATTAGAAAAAAAGTATGGCCAATTAGGAGATAAGTTGCATACAGCTTTACACGAGGTAGTAGGGCATGCATCGGGTCAATTAAACCCTGGAGTAGGAGAAACTAAAGAAACGCTAAAGAATTATGCTTCTACAATGGAAGAAGGGCGTGCAGATTTAGTTGGACTATACTACTTAATGGATCCAAAATTACAAGAATTAGGTTTGGTAGAAGACTGGGAAAAAGTTGGAAAAGCTGCCTATGATGGGTACATCAGAAATGGATTGATGACCCAGTTAATTCGTCTTAACCTTGGTGATGATGTAGAAGAAGCGCATATGCGTAATCGTCAGTGGGTAAGTGCCTGGGCTTTCGAGCAAGGAGAAAAAGACAATGTAATCGAGAAAGTTACCAGAGATGGAAAAACATATTATAATATCAATGATTACACAAAGCTTCGTGAAATCTTTGGTCGTTTATTACGTGAAACGCAGCGTATCAAATCTGAAGGAGATTTTAAAGCTGCTGAAGCATTAGTAGAAGGATATGGAGTGAAAGTTGATCAGGCAATTCACGCAGAAGTTTTAAAAAGGAATGAACAGTTTACATCTGCTCCTTATAGTGGATTTGTAAATCCTGTTTTGGTTCCTGAAACAGATGAGAATGGAGAGATTACTAAAATTAATGTAACACAACCTACAGATTTTGTAACTCAAATGCTAGAATATAGCAAGGCATATGGATTCTTACCTGAAGTGAATTAAAGAGAAATAAAGTAATATAATCGAGCCAGGACTTTAGAAATAGAGTTCTGGTTTTTTTATGAAAAATTGTCGATTCTCTTAGTGTTCTGTAAACCATGTTCTTTGTGGGAAAAATCTGATATTTCTAATTGGTTAACTCTATGAGTTAAAAACTACTTTTGTTAGATAACTAACTATATTAATTATGCTTAAAGCATCTTTTATCCCTGTTTTTTGTTTTTTATTGTTTTTCTCAAATTTTTATGCGCAGCAAAAAAAAGATTGCGAGGAAATAAAAAAACATATAGATGAACTTTCCTCAGTAGATGAAAAATTAAGTGAATCTCTTATATACTTGCAAAACTCAGACGTAGCGTGTAAATATCATTTATGGAAAAAGAGAGCTCAACTATTTCAAGGTAAATTTCTTTTGGACTCCATTATCTTTTCTTTAGATGAGGCAGCAAAAGTTGCTAATAAATTAAATAATCCGGAGTTTTTTCTTGAGGTATCTGTAAAGAAAGCAAGTTTTTTAGTAGATAAGAATAAAGTAGAAGAATCTCTTGAGTTGCTTAATTTATGTAGAGAAAAATTAGATGAACATCCTAGTAGTAACGAATGGATAGGATACTTTAATACAAAGGCAAATATTAGTAGAAATAAAGCAGAGTATGAAAAAGCATTGCGCTATGGTGATAGCGGTATTGCTATGGCTAAAAAAGTCAATAAAACAAAATCTTTGCATCAGGGTTATATCGATAAGGCGATATCCCATATTACCTTATTTCAATATAATAAAGGTGTTGAAGCACTTCAGGAAGCTATTGCTATTTTAGATACCATAGATGATAAGAGTGAATTAACTTTTGCATACTTTACTAAAGGAGTTTGTTACGAACGTTTAGAAGAATATGAAAAAGCTGCAGAAACTCTGAAACTTGCGGTAGAAAGTGCTAGAAAAACGAATGATTCTAAATCGATGGCTAGAGCATATTCAAGAATGAGTATATCTTTAATTGAGTTGCGGGATGAAAAAGCTTTGGCAGTTATAGACTCTGTAATTTCGATCTCAGAAAGAACATCTGACTTTTCTACTCTTGCCATTGGATATTCAGATAAAGGAAATGCTGCCTTAAATATTATAGAAGATTATGATAAAGCAGAGAAAGCTTTTTTAGCATCAAATAAGATTTTAAATACTAAAGATGTAACAAAAAGGGCTAAGGAGATTACGTTGCTTACTAATTTGTCTGGTCTTATAATCACCAAAGATAAAAAGAAGGAATATGATAAGATGTATCCATATATAAGAGAGTATGATATACAAAGCAAAAAATGGAACTCACTTATAAATAAACTAAATGTTGCTAATTTTTACAGGATGTATTATGAAGGAATTAAGGATTATAAGCAAGCACTTAGTTACAACAAAAGGTTTGAAGAAATAAATGATTCCATTACCAACAAAGAAGTAAGAGTTGATGTTGCAGATTTAGAAAAAAAATACGAAACTCAAAAAAAGGAAATAGAGATATTAAAACTCAATGAGGAATCTCAAGCACAGAAAATTAAAACTCAAGAAGCAGAAACTAAACAGTATATCTATTCGGGAATTGCACTGTTTTCTACATTACTTTTATTAATTGGTCTTTGGGCGTATGTTAAAATTAGAAAACAACAAAAAGAACTTAATAATACTCACGAGAAATTGAAAAAAAGTCATGAAGAAGTAGCTTCTATTAACAGCGTTAAGGATAGACTATTTTCAGTAATTTCTCATGATATGCGAAATATGCTGGTTCCATTTCAAAGAGGAGGTAAAATATTAAAGCATCACATAGATAAAGGTGATTATGATAAGGTAACGGAACTATCTCATAAGTTACAGGAAAACTCTTTGAGTCTTTCTCATCTTTTGGATAACTTATTAAATTGGTCTTTAGAACAAATGAATGGGTATTCTTTAAAGCAAGAAACTATTATGATTTCGGAAGAGTTAGAAGATATAAGGAAATCTTTTATACCTTCTTCTGAAGAAAAACAAACCACTATAAATATCTTTGGAGAATCAGGGATGACAGCAGTATTCGATAAAGGAGCTTTTTATATAATTTTCCGGAATCTTATAGGAAACGCTTTAAAGTATACCGAAGACGGTACTATTTCCATCAAGTTTTTTGAAAAAGATGATTCCTTTATATATGAGATCTCGGATACAGGGATAGGAATGTCAGAAGAGCAAGTAGATAATCTTTTTAAACTACAAAAAAGTAAAACCCAAGGTACAAGAGGTGAAAAGGGCACAGGTATTGGTCTTAATCTTGTATATCGCTTTGTAGAAATGAATCAAGGTACAATTGGGGTGTTTTCTGAGATGAGAATTGGAACTAAATTTGAACTAAGTTTTCCAAAGGTAATTACGATGAATACATCACTTTCCTCAGAAGAAAAACAAGTATCAGCTTAATGCTTAGCCGTTAAAAATCATATTTTTTTTCAATGGCATAACGAAGTAGTTCTCCTTTTCCGTGAAGCCCTAGTTTACGAATAATGTTTTTACGATGTGTCTCTATAGTAGATACAGAGTTAAATCTAATGGCGGCAATTTCTGAAGAAGTTTTTCCCTGACCGATAAGGGTTAGTATTTCTCTTTCACTTTTGGATAAAACTGTTTTTTTAGACTGCTGTTCGGTATCTTCAGAGAAAAAAGAAGGATCAATAGTAGCGTCAAAATAGGTATTTCCTTTCATTACTTCCTGAATAGCTGTGAGTACTTCTTCCAACGGAGAGTTTTTTAATAAATAACCGGAAGCACCGGCAGTTATCATCTGTCTTACTGCATCTTCTTGATCAAACATAGAAAAAGCAATAATCTTGGTATGTGGTAATTCCTTTTTGATGATTTTGGTGGCGGCAATACCATCAATTTTCGGCATACGAATATCCATAAGCACTATTTTGGGTTGCTTTCTTCTAACAATGGCTAATAATTCTTCGCCATCATTAGCCATACCGACAATACTAATATCTTCTTCATATTTTAGTAATAAATGTATTCCATCCATTAAAGATTGGTGGTCTTCGGCTATAGCTACTGTGATCATATGGGTATATTTATGATGATATTCGTTCCTTTTCCTATGGTAGAGTCAATCTCAAAAGTTCCTTCCATATGTTCTATGCGTTTCTCAATACTTTTTAATCCCATTCCATCTTTTTCTGGCAGTATTTTGGCATCGAACCCTTTTCCATTGTCTTCTACAATGATGTTAAGTAGCGAATCGTGATTGGTTAGTGAGATATGGATTTCAGACGCATTGGCGTGTTTAATGGTATTTGTGATCAGTTCCTGTATAATCCTAAAGATAGAGATCTCTAAGGCGTTATCCAATCGTTCATCTAAACCATAATCCTGTACTTCGATTAGTAATTCATCGCCGTTGGAAGCTTTTTTTGCTAGATTTTTTACCGCCGGTAATAATCCCTGTTTTGCCATAACTCCACTATTCTTTTCATGGGCTATGGTTCGTACTTTTTGGTATGCTTCATCAAGGAGGTTATTGGTTTTATTATAGAGTTCCTCTACATTCTCCATTTTGGGATTGTCCCGATTATTTTTTAAGTGGTCAAAATGTAATTTTACGGTTGCTAATGTGCTACCTAGATTATCGTGCAAATCATTCGCCAATCGTTGTCGTTCTTTTTCCTGCCCAGAGATCATAGCATCGATAGCCGCAAGCTCCTGTTCTTTGAGTAATTTTTCGGTTTTTTGGATTTCTATCTCCCTTTCCTGTTCTGCGATACGTTGTTTGCGTTTGGTGTTTTTATAAACTAGTATCCCGATAATAAGACCAATGACTAATGCCGAACAAGATCCAATAAGCCAGTTTCTATTTTTAATTCGTTGCGCTTCTGTTTTGAGGTTGGCATTTAGAAGCTGAACTATTTTTTTTTCTTTTTCTAATGTTTGTAATTGTATCTCTAATTTGGAATTTTCTAAAGTATTTTTTTTAAAATCTTGTTGATATTCTAATTCTTTTGATTTTTCGAGTTGCTCATATGCTTTTTGATAGTTTTTCAACCCTTTATTGTTTAGAGATGCATATTTGTAGACATAAATTTTACTTCTTAAAGTATCTGAAATATCTATATATTTATTTGCTTCTGTGGCATATTTTAAACCTTTATGATATTCTTTTTTATTGTGATACAAATCAGCTAGTCTTATACATGTCCTAAATTTGATATACTTTAAAAATGGATAATTAGAACTTTCCTTTAATGCTTGAAAGTGATATTTTTCGGCTTCATCATCTTTATTGATAAATTCTAATTGAACAGCCTTTAAAGACAAAAAAAGAGGTCTTATTTTATGATTTTCAGGAAGTTTTTCAATTTGATTCTCCAAGTTCCTAAGAGCCTCTATTGCACTTCGTTTATCTTTAAAAATACTTTGTGATGAGAAGTAAATTTCATAAATGTTGGCCCAAGTTTTTTCAACGGGGCTTGATGCTAGTTCTTTAAATTCGGTCAAATATTTTATAAATTGATCATTGGTTTGGGAAAATTCATAATGGTAAAACTCTAAGACTCCTAAGAGCGTTAATTTGCGTAAAGAATAATTATTTAGCTCTTTTGCTTTTTGATAAGGAATTATAAAATTTTTAAGGAGACTGGACTTATTGGGGCTATGATAAAGTGTATCATAGGCCTTAGCTAAAAGATGAACAATTTCTGTAACTGGTTGTTTAATTGCTTTTGTATTTGAATCAGAATTTCTTTCAAACTCCCCTTGCCCTTGAAAATATAAAATGTTATTAAGGTTGTGAATTTTTTTTCGTAATAAAGAATCATTAATAAGACCAGTTTTTTGCTGAGCTATTTTAAAGTCTAGGTCGATAAGATGTTGAACAATATTAGATGTTAACTGTTTATCTTTATTTAGAACAGTTTGAGCCGCCATCAGATTGAAAGCGGCTATAAACCATAATAGTAAAATATAGGAGTAATGTTTATCCATTAAAAGGTAATCAAACTATAACTTTTTGGGCAAATACCTCCAGGTCCTTTTGGAAGGTTTGGTATATCATTTTTAGGTATTATTTCACCATTATCATCAACTCTTCTTCCCTGTACATCATAAGTAGGATTAATGTTAATGGCGTCGTGATATTCTCTATTGATTTTTTCTGGAGGTCTAAAACCATCTTTATAGTAAAATTCACTGTCAAATACACCATTCTTATTATATTCACCATCTTTATCATTCATCGGTAATAATTTCCTGTTTATTTCTAAATAATAAGTTGGGCCTGTTTGATCTAATTCTAGATCAATTTTCTCTATTTTATCGTACTCTTTTGTGTCGGAGCTTAGTGCTTGTATATCAAGTTTTATAGATATAATATTTATAATTTTAGGAATCACTGAAAAATTAAGTTCTGTGACTTCTGAGGTTTTTCTAGTGGCTACATACTTTACATTCTTAATTCCCAAATTAATTCCGCCTTTGTAATTTTTCAAAAGCAATTCTACTTCTTTTAAAGTTTTTAACTCCTCATCATAATTTATTTTTACATACACAACAAATAGTGTTCCATATAATTGACTTATATAAGCGGTTTGCCATCGATTTTTTGATGCGCTATTAAACGAGAGAGTGGTGCATAATTCTAATTCCATAATAAAAGTTTTAATATTAATTCATTACAAATTTATTCTATAGTTAGGAAGTAAAATATCCCCAATATAGGGTATATTATACAATTGATTGAAAAATTAATTTAGCCAAAAATTAAGTCATGAGTAAAAAAGCAATTTTTTTCGGAATTGAAAATGCCGAAATAGGTGTAACTAAATTAAACGGATGCCATAATGATATTAACTTGTGGAGGGATTTGCTAGTAAATAAATTCAATTTTGATTCAGATTCGAAAATTTATATAGATGCTAAACCGGAATATTTTCGAGGAGAAATCAAAACATTTTTACAAGATCTAAAAAGAGGAGACGTAGGAGTGTTGATGTTTTCAGGTCATGGGTTTAGTCTGAATAAATTGATAAATGGAAATGGCAGAAGATATGAAGGCTTGTTTTTTTCCACTAAAGATTTTTATTCCAGTAAAAACGGATTGTTAGGGGATTATGAAATAATTCAGTTTCTGAATGATCATGTCTATGGAAAGGATTTTAAATTGATTTTAATCTTGGACTGCTGTTATGCTGAAGGAAATGGTGCATCTTACGATACAAACGAAAATGAAGTTGTTAATAATAGAGAAGAAACTTTGCGAGCTAAATCAATTGAAATTGAAAAAGAACATTTAGATGGTGTTTATGAAATGGAAATAAATCGAGAAGAAATAGACTTTTTTCCTTCAATCAAAAATTTTGACAACGTATGTCTACTAAGCGCCGTAAAAAATAAATTAAAAAAGGCATATGAAGATAAATTTGAACAAGGGACCTACGGATTGTTTTCGTATTTCGCAAATCAAGTGTTTATGGAAAACGAGTCTTTGAGTTATAGAGAATTAGAAACAAAAGTCAATCATAAACTTTTATCTGATCAAAGAGAACAGAGAGTTACGTTTATAATTGGTGAAAAATTTAATGGTACAAATGTTTTTCTTTAAAACTTATTTAGACTTTAAATCTTAGTTTAAAACGAGCAACATCCTATTAAAGATAATGAAACCTAGTAAATAACAGTGATCTCGAAATAATATATTTCTTGGAAAGAAATAGGGTTAAATAGATGCACTAGTACAAAAACTGGAATCGCACCACTAGCAGTAATCGTAGTTCTTTCTGCGCCATCGTTTGTATTTCGAATTGATCTGATTCTTTACCAATGTTTATAGTTCCCGGTAAGGAAATGCTAATGGTGGATGCAGAGATCATGGTAAGAACTCGGATAAACCAAAAACTTTGTTCGCTGATATTTCCATTGGTAACATTTAGATAGATGAAAATAGGACTTAAGATAATTAGCGCTAGAAGCAACATTGCAAAAGGAGTCACTTTTCTGTCCAGAATTGAATGGTTTATAGTTAATTAAAAATCCGTTACTAAAAACCTAAGATTTCTATAAAATACTTTCTGCAGAAATGAAGAAAATATCTAAAGAAACCCAAGATCAATTCTTTAGGATGTAACTAAAAAAACAATTACTTGATTGAAAACTAGGGGTGTAGTTAGTTTACTCCGGCCTTAAATACGTTTTTAGTACAAAAAGCAACAGAATAAAGATAATAAAACCGATGAGAATAAAAATACTGCCTTTGTAATATTTGCGATGTAGTTTCAGATCTTTACGGTAGCTAAATATCATTAAAATGATAAAAGCTACTACAAAACATCCTGCAAATATCAATTGACCCGTACTAAACATATTTTGTTATTTTTACGGCAAAGATAACTTATTAGAAGAAATACATGAAAGATAAAATTGCTGCTGTACAAGAATTCCATACCGCATTTGAGATTGGATATAAAAATGAGCCTATTGCAGATCTGGGAGAAGCTAAAAACACGCTTCGCTTTAACCTAATGAAAGAGGAAAATGAAGAATATCTAGAGGCGGCTCAGAATAATGATTTAGTCGAGGTTGCAGATGCGTTAGGTGATATGTTATATATTTTATGTGGAACCATCATAGAACATGGCATGCAGCATAAAATAGAAGAAGTGTTTACAGAGATCCAACGCAGTAATATGAGTAAACTAGGAGAAAATGGGAAGCCTATTTATAGAGAAGATGGTAAAGTGTTAAAAGGACCAAATTACTTTAAACCTAATATCAAGGAAATTCTTGATCGATAATTACAAATTAAAAATGCCTCAAGAAAAAATCTTGAGGCATTTTTAGTTCTCTAAATTCGTAATTCTTAATTAAGGAATTAAACCTTCACTCTCCATCCAAAAGCATCTTCAGCTTTATTATATTGAATATTCATAAGTTCCTTCTTAAAATGAGATGCATAAGAACTCTCTTGTTTTTCTAGTTCGTAATGCTCTCCCTTATACCCAAAAGCTTTTACAGGGCTTACAACAGCTGCTGTACCTGCTCCAAAAATCTCTTTTAGACTGCCATTTTTATAGGCATCTACGATTTCGCTTACTTTTATTGGTCTTACTTCTACATTATATCCTTGTCTTTCTGCTAAAGAAATCAAACTTTTACGAGTAATCCCATCTAATATTCGATCACTAACGGGAGCCGTTAATAAAGTATCGTTTATTCTAAAGAAAACATTCATGGTTCCAGCTTCTTCTACATATTCATGGGTGTTAGAATCTGTCCAGATGATTTGTTGGTATCCTTGCTCTTTGGCAAGTTTAGTTGGATAAAATTGACCAGCATAATTACCGGCCGCTTTTGCATATCCAAAACCTCCACTAGCCGAACGACTAAACTTTTCTGCTACCAATACACTAACATCTCCACTATAATAGGATTGTGCAGGAGAACAAATAATCATAAAACGATATTCATCCGCTTCTGATGCAGAAACACTTGCCTGTGTAGCAATAACAAAGGGTCTTATATATAAAGAATTCCCAAAACCTGATTTAATCCATTCATTATCTAATTTTAATAGATTATTTAATCCATCAAAAAAATACTCTTCAGGAAATTCTGGCATTGCCAAACGCTCTGCGGACTTGTTGATTCTTTTAAAGTTTTCATCAGGTCTAAATAAGAAAGTATCTCCCTGGTCATCTTTATAGGCTTTCATCCCTTCAAAAACTGCTTGTCCGTAATGAAATACTCGAGCAGACGGATCGAGTGTAAGAGGTCCGTATGGGACAATTTTTGGTGTTTGCCATTCGCCATTGACATAATCACAAATAAACATATGATCTGTAAAAACTTTACCAAAAGCTAAGTTTTCAAAATCTACTTGTCCAATTTTGGATTCGTGTACTTTGGTGATTTCAATCTCTTGCGGAACTGCATTTCTCATCCGATAGTTATTTATAAGGTTGTGAAATTTTTTATTATCAACTATTGCACTTTTAATAATTATGTCCTAAAATTTATAAGATGCTTACAATAGTTAATATTTTAAACAAAAATACCCTTTTCTGATAAATTAGGAATTTTAAAAATGTTTAATTTTGCGAAACATCATTAATAATAATGTATTATGAAAAAAATAGCACTGTTTTTTGCGGGATTGTCATGTATAGTAGGTTGTAATTCTGTACAGAAAGAAAAAGAATCTTTTTCAGTTAAAGATATAGCGCTAAGTGAATATGATAGTTTTGGAGGAGAAGTATCATCAGATGCAGTCTTTTATAAGGATGCAATAGCAGAAAAGTATAAGGATCTAAATGAAGGTGATACGATCAATATTGCTTTTTCAAGTACAGTAAATGATGTTTGCAAGGCTAAAGGTTGCTGGATGAAAGTTGCTCTGAATAAAGAAGAAGAAACTATGGTAAAGTTTAAAGACTATGGTTTTTTTGTTCCAAAAGATATTGAAAATGATACAATCATTGTTCAGGGAAAAGCATATGTTTCTGAGACCTCTGTGGATGAATTACGTCACTTGGCTCAGGATGCCGGAAAATCTGAGGATGAAATAGCTGCAATTACTACTCCTAAGAAAACATATTCGTTTATGGCAGATGGGGTTTTAGTAAAGCAATAATGAAAGAAAATTTAAAGCGTGAGATTATCACCACTTCTGATGGTTCTACAACTATTCACTTTCCCGAGCTAGATGAACATTACCACTCTATACACGGAGCGATTAATGAAGCGAAGCACGTTTTTATTAAAAGTGGTTTTGATCATATTTTAGCTTCCAGAGAATTTCCAGAATTGAATATTTTGGAGATAGGCTTTGGAACAGGTTTAAATGCTTTTATAACCTATCTAGAAGCTTTGAAGATTCAGCAAAAGATTCATTATGTTGGAGTAGAAGCATATCCAGTTCCTTTGGAGGAGGTAAAGCTTTTGAACTATGTTGATCAATTATCAGCGCTAGACTATCAGACTGCTTTTGACGAAATGCATGAATCTTCGTGGGAAGATCAGAATGCAGTATCTTCTTCTTTTCTTCTTACGAAACGTAAACAGTTTTTTACAGATATCAAGGATGAAAATTGCTTCGATTTAATTTATTTTGATGCTTTTGGCGCAAGAGTGCAGCCAGAGTTGTGGAGCATAGATATTTTCAAAAAGATGTATGAAGCGCTAATGAATAATGGGGTTTTGGTTACCTACTCTGCAAAAGGTAGCGTAAGACGTGCAATGCAAGAAGTTGGTTTTGTAGTAGAAAGACTCCCTGGTCCACCTGGTAAAAGAGAAATGCTAAGGGCTACAAAGGATTAGCAGGGTTTATGTTTTCTTTAATTAATGATTTTAATATTTGTTAAACCTATAATAAAGGGGTAGGTTATGTTAAAATCGGATGTTATTTTGCACGAAATAACTCAACAATGAAAGTTTTAATTACTGGGGCAACTGGACTTATTGGTCAGGAAATTGTTAGACTATGTCATCAATCAAAAATTGATGTACATTACCTTACAACTAGTAAAAGTAAGCTTACATCAGAAAAGAATTATAAAGGATTTTACTGGAACCCATCGGTAGGTGAAATGGATTCCAGCTGTTTTGAAGATGTAGAGGTAATTATTAATCTTGTTGGAGCTACGGTAGCCAAACGTTGGACAAAGAAATATAAACAAGAGATTATCGATAGCCGTGTTGATACTGCTTCACTTATTTTAGAATCACTTAAAAAAGTAAAACATTCTGTTCGACATATCGTATCTGCAAGTGCCATTGGGATTTATCCAGATTCTTTTCAGAATTATTATATGGAAGATTCCTCTATGGAGGATCCCGGGTTCTTAGGAGAAGTGGTTAAAAAATGGGAAACTGCGGTTGAAGAATTTAAAACGCTAAATATTGAAGTGAGCCTCCTGAGAATTGGATTAGTGCTTTCTAACAAAGGTGGAGCATTTCCTAAAATAGCTAATCCTATAAAACAAGGGATAGGAGCTGTTTTTGGTAGCGGAAAACAATGGCAGAGTTGGATTCATGTAGAAGATCTGGCGAAAATGTTTATGTATGTGGTCGAGGAAGAATTAGCAGGTTTGTATAATGCAGTGGCACCTAATTCTGTTTCTAATCAAAAATTGACACACGTTATTGCTGATCATTTAGATAAAAAAATAGTATTGCCCAATGTACCGAAGTTTATGATGAAGCTTGTTCTTGGAGAAATGCATGTATTGTTGTTTAGTAGCCAGAGAGTGTGTAGCGATAAAATTTTAGAAACAGGTTTTCGATTTAAGTATGACAATATTACTCAAGCAATTGAAGATCTTGTCTAATAGAATAAGTACATAATAAAATATAAAAAAGGTCCACATTCTATAATGCGGACCTTTTTATATAATAGATTTTTTGAATTAAGATTTATTAGCTTTTAGGCTAATCTTTAATTCGATATCATCCATAATAAACTTATCACCTAAGTTTTCGAAAACAGATTTAGATCCATAGTTTACACCCCAATCTGTACGATTAATTGTAAATACTTCACTATTTAAAGTCATTGTGTCTCCTTCTACGGAAGAAGTCGCTGGGAAAGAAATATTTTTCTTAATCCCTTTGATCGTAAGGTTACCTTCGATAGATGTTTTATCTTCTTTTTCTAAAACTCCTGTCACTTCAAAAGAAGCATTAGGAAATTTAGCTACATTAAAGAAATGATCTTCTTTACCTTCTCCTTCTCCTTTAAGATGCCCCTCAAGGCCTGCTTTTTGATCACCTTCTAGATCAGTTACATTAATAGAAGCCATGTCAATTACAAAAGATCCACTTTGGATTTTTCCATCCTGGGTTTTTACTTTCCCTTTCGCAATGTTAATAGTTCCGGTATGGTTTTCTGTTGGTTTTTTACCAACCCATTCGATAGTACTAGCTGCGTTATCCACAATATAGGTTATTGCTTCTGCAGGAGCTTCTACTACCTCTTCTGCCGTGGTTGCTTCAGTTTCATTTTTTTTCTCTCCTTTACAAGAGGTTCCCGCTACTATAAGTGCACTAATAGCAAACAGGTTTATCAATTTGGTTTTCATAATAATTCTAGTTTATAGTTTTTAAAAATCCAAAATTATTTTTTTAGAAAATGAATACTCTTAAATATATACTAAAATATTCCTGTGACATTATGACATTTATTCAAAAATGGCAGTACTTTTGCATCTTCAAAAAAAGAACTTATAAAAGGTACTAGTTACATGAGTAAGAAAAATAAAAATACAGAAGATGTAAAGGATCAAGTAGAAGAGGTACTTGACAAAACTGTAGAGGAAACTGAAGTAGAAGAATTGGATATCGAAACACAACTAAAAGAAGACTTAGAAAAGGAAAAAGATAAGTTTTTAAGACTTTTTGCAGAATTCGAGAATTACAAAAAGCGTACTTCTAAGGAAAGAATAGAATTGTTTAAGACGGCAGGTCAGGATGTCATGCAATCTATGTTGCCTGTATTAGATGATTTTGATCGTGCGATGAAAGAGATCGAAAAATCTGAAGATAAAGATTTGTTGAAAGGTGTTGAGCTAATTCATAACAAATTAAGAGAAACATTAAAGACTAAAGGGTTGTCTGAAGTAGAAGTAGCTGCAGGCGATGTGTTTAATGCGGATGATCATGAGGCAATAACCCAGATTCCTGCACCTAGTGATGAGTTAAAAGGTAAGATTGTAGATGTTATAGAAAAAGGATATAAATTAGGAGATAAAGTAATTCGTTTTCCTAAGGTGGTAACCGGACAATAAGATTAAATAGATGAAAGAAGATTTTTATGATATTTTAGGCCTTAGTAAAAACGCCACAGGAGCCGAAATTAAAAAAGCATATCGTAAAAAAGCGATAGAGTATCATCCAGATAAAAATCCGGGAGATGCTTCGGCAGAGGAGAAATTTAAGAAGGCAGCGGAGGCATACGAAGTATTAAGTGATCCTGATAAAAAATCCCGATACGATCAATTTGGACATCAAGCTTTTGAAGGCGGTGGTGGTTTCGGCGGCGGTTTCGGCGGTGGCGGAATGAATATGGACGACATATTTAGCCAGTTTGGAGATATTTTTGGTGGCGGTGGTTTTGGTGGCGGTTTCGGCGGCGGCGGCGGAAGACAACGTCGTGTAAAAGGAAGTAATCTGCGTATTCGTGTAAAACTTACATTAGAAGAGATTGCTAATGGAGTAGAGAAAAAAATCAAAGTAAAGCGTAAGATCCAGGCTCCCGGAACTACGTATAAAACGTGTTCGACTTGTAATGGTAGTGGTCAGATGACACGAATTACCAATACTATTCTGGGAAGAATGCAGACATCCACTACATGTTCTACTTGTGGAGGAGCTGGGCAGATTATAGATAGAAAACCTGCGGATGCAGATAATCAAGGTTTAAAAGTGTCCGAGGAAACCGTAAGTATAAAAATACCAGCAGGTGTAGAAGATGGTATGCAGCTTAAAGTTTCTGGAAAAGGAAATGAAGCACCAGGTAATGGTGTTCCAGGTGATCTTTTAGTGGCGATAGAAGAACAAGATCATCCAGAATTACAGCGTGAAGGAGATAACTTGCATTATGATCTATATATTAGTTTTTCTGAAGCAGCTTTAGGTGCGTCAAGAGAGATTGATACCGTATCTGGTAAAGTGCGCATTAAGATAGAAGAAGGAGTACAGAGCGGTAAAATACTTAGACTAAGAGGTAAAGGAATCCCTAGTATTAATGGCTATGGGAAAGGAGATCTTTTAGTACATGTAAATGTATGGACACCTAAAACATTAAATAAAGAACAAAAAGAGTTTTTTGAAAGAATGGCTCAGGACGATCACTTTAGACCTAGTCCAGATAGTAAAGACAAATCATTTTTTGAAAAAGTAAAAGACATGTTTTCATAAAAATTAGAATGATACTATTATAAATATAATCATTTTTAAATGCTGAATTTTGTTTAATAAAAATTCGTATATTTGAAACATCACTAGCGCATTTAGTGATAATTTTTCTTTTTCATAGCAATTTTTTTCCCATCCTTAATACTTGTATTTAGGGTGGGTTTTGTTTTTTTATAAGATTAAAATTGTATGAATACGTTGGATATTGATTGTTATATCATTGTATCTATTAAATGTTCTTAACATCCGTTAATCCGTTTAAGTAGGCTATTTATTTCATTTCATTAATATTTTGACTTACTTAGCATAGTTTTTAAATTTCAGAATAAATCACATTTTTATATATGACCAATCTTTTGGAGGTACAACAGGCAACAAAACGGTTTGGAGACTTTATAGCTCTAAACAATGTTTCTATTAAAGTGCCAAAAGGAAGTATTTTTGGATTACTAGGTCCTAATGGAGCTGGTAAAACAACCTTGATAAGAATTATTAATCAAATCACACTTCCGGATACAGGAAGTGTATTTCTGGATGGAGAACCATTACAATCACACCATATTAAAGATATTGGATATCTGCCGGAAGAAAGAGGTTTGTATAAATCTATGAAAGTAGGAGAACAGGCATTATACCTTGCCCAACTTAAAGGATTGAGTAAAAGAGATGCTAAAGAGCGACTTAAATATTGGTTTGATAAATTTGATATATCACATTGGTGGGATAAAAAAATACAAGAGCTCTCTAAGGGAATGGCTCAGAAGGT
The DNA here is from genome assembly GCF_003443675.1 of Aquimarina sp. BL5. Lineage (NCBI taxonomy): Bacteria > Pseudomonadati > Bacteroidota > Flavobacteriia > Flavobacteriales > Flavobacteriaceae > Aquimarina > Aquimarina sp. BL5. The sequence goes on from NZ_CP031963.1 coordinate 5,082,376, forward strand.
GCAATTTATTGTGACCGTATTGCATAAACCTAAGTTATTGATTTTTGATGAACCTTTTAGTGGGTTTGACCCTATCAATGCTAATGTGATCAAAGACGAAATTCTTCAATTACGCGATGAAGGTGCTACCGTAATTTTTTCTACCCATCGTATGGAAAGTGTAGAAGAATTATGTGATCACATGGCTTTGATCAATAAATCCAATAAAATATTAGAAGGAAAGGTATCTGATATCAAAAAAGAATACAAGGCAAATATATTCGAAGTAGGATTGTTGTCAGAAAACAATAGGGAATTACAAGAAGCTCTGCAAAATAAGTTTGTAACGGAACCTGCAGATTTTAAAACGATAGAAGATCAGCTAAAATTAAAAATATCATTGGATAAAGATGCTTCTTCTAATGATCTACTTAGATATTTATCCGAAAGAGCGCAGGTTGTTCGATTTAACGAGGTAATACCAAGTGTAAACGAAATATTCATTAAAACCATTACAGAAAATGAGTAGTAATTTACAATTAATCATAAAGAGAGAGTTCATATCTCGTGTGCGTAACAGAACTTTTGTAGTGATGACGTTTCTTAGCCCGTTAATTGTTGTCGGAATGATCGCATTAATTACCTGGTTAACTACTATTAATAATGATGAAATTAAGAAAGTTGCTTTTATTGATGAAACAGAATTGTTTATCTCAGATCTTAAGAATACTGATGAGGTGCAATATGTTAATTACAGCAATTATGATATAGAGGTAGCAAAGGATTCTGTGATTTCTAAAAAATTATACGGATTACTGTATATACCTAAGAAATCAACAAACAAAGAACTTTCAGAATCTATTCAGTTTTATGCAGAAGAATCACCGAATTTTTCAGTATTGAATACCCTAGAGAGAATTATAGCGAATAAACTAACAAACCAAAACTATAAAGCCGAAGGTCTCAATTTAGAAGCGATAGAAAACTCTAAAGCAAGAATAAATATTCAGATAGAAAACTTTTCTGGAGAGAAGACTTCTAAAATGTCTAATTATGTAAAAATGGCATTTGGAGGGATCGCCGGATATTTATTGATGATGTTTATTATTATTTATGGGAATATGGTGATGCGATCCGTAATAGAAGAAAAGACAAATCGTATTATAGAGATCATAATTTCTTCGGTAAAACCAATGCAGTTAATGATGGGTAAAATTCTAGGCACTTCTTTTGCTGGAATTTTACAGTTTCTTATTTGGGTACTTTTAGGAGGTGTTCTTCTTTTGATAGCTACATCTTTATTTGGAATGGATCCTCAACCGGTAGGAGTAGATCCATCTATTGCGTTGCAAGGAAATAATCAGGAAGAAATTCAACTTCTAATTCAGGATATACTAAAACTTCCATTACTAACTTTAGTGCTTTCTTTCTTTGTGTATTTTATCGGAGGATACTTTTTATATAGTTCTATATATGCAGCTATAGGTGCAGCGGTGGACAGTGAAACAGATTCTCAACAGTTTATGTTACCTATTTTGTTACCATTAATGTTAGGGATTTATGTCGGTTTTTTTGCTGTGATAGAAAATCCACATGGAACTGTTTCTACAGTGTTTTCTATGGTTCCTCTTACGTCTCCTATTGTTATGTTAATGCGGATACCGTTTGGAGTGCCATGGTGGGAGATTTTGATATCAATTGTATTACTTATAGGAAGTATTATTTTTATGGTATGGTTTGCTGGTAAAATATATAGAATTGGTATCTTGATGTATGGCAAAAAACCTAGCTATAAAGAATTATTTAAGTGGTTAAAGTATTAATATGATCCAAGAAGAGATTACAGAACAAGTTAAAGAAGTGATCCAGGAAGATGTTTGGGGCAACATCAAAAAGTTTTTGGACTTTGAAATCTTTCATTTAGGGCCCGAAAATGAACCTATTGTGCTTACAGTAGGGCTGTTGTTGTTTGTGATTTTTGTTCTTTTTGTTACATCTTTATTTCTAAAATTCATAAGAAAAGTTGTTACCAGAAAACTTCCTAGAGAGGATAAGGTGAAATTCGTTTCTGTATTTTCTTTCGCTAAATACTTTGTCTATATTGTTATAGTTTTGGTTACTCTGGATAGTATTGGTTTCCATATTACTGCGATTTTTGCAGCATCCGCTGCGTTACTAGTAGGTGTTGGTTTAGCTCTACAAACGTTAATACAGGATATCATATCTGGGATATTTATTTTTATAGATCAAACTGTACATGTTGGTGATATCATAGAGTTAGAAGGTAAAGTAGGTAGAGTCGAAGAAATTAAATTAAGGACTACACGGGCAGTAACGATAGATAATAAAGTATTGATCATACCTAATCATAAATACCTTACTTCTACTTTATATAATTGGACTCAGAATGGTGCTGTTACAAGAGAGGCGATAGAAGTTGGTGTAGCATATGGTAGTGATACTTTATTAGTTAAAGATTTATTAATCAAAGCAGCGTTGTCACATAAGGACATATTAAAAGAACCTCCTCCTTTAGTATTGTTTACTAATTTTGGCGATAGTTCATTAAACTTTAAGCTTGTCTTTACGATGAACGATAGTTTTCAGGCTGGGATTCCAAAAAGTGAAATAAGATTTGAGATTGATCGTTTGTTTAGAGAGAATAAGATAAATATACCATTCCCTCAACGGGAAATCACTATCTTAAACCCAAAAGAATAGTATTAAAGCCCCTAGATAATAAAAAATGAATAATAAGAACCTGCTGATGATTTGTATTTCGATCTGTTGTGTTGTTGCCACAATTAGATCACAGGACACGAATTTAGCAAGGGTAGAATATGTATATATACCTCAGTCAAAAAGTGATAATGTATATAGCGGTTTTAGATTTTCAGGAAATTACCCTATTAAAATGAATGACCGCGGTACGTATCTTGTTTTATCTTTTCAATATAGATTGAATAATTTACAGCTTAATGATGATGTGATTTTTGTTGATAAAGAAGGCTTACAAGATTTCCATACTATAGGTTTTGAATTAGGATATACATACAAAATGAAAAATAATTGGAGATTTGGAGCTAAACTTGGTACAAGGCTCTCCTCTAATTTGGAAGGTTCGGGAGTAGATAAAGATGATTTTAGAAATGCGGGATCTATATATTTTGTAAAAAGTTATGGAAAAAAGACATCACCTAAATCCGCAAGATTAGTTTTAGGACTGCGATATGCTTCTCCGGCAAGTATTAATTTTCCGTTGCCGATAATTAATTATTCTAAAAGGTTTCATCCTAGCTGGTCGTATGCTATAGGTACACCAAAAACCAGTATTAAGTATTTTTTTAACGAAACTAATACTTTACAAGCGTTTATAGGATTAGATCGTTTTTATGGTAATATACAGAATAATAGAGTGTTTATTGATGAAAACGGAGATACTAAAGTAGCAGAAAATGCATCCATGTTGATTATTAACAGTGCTTTGGGATATGAATATTATTTTACGGAACACTTATTGTTCTTTACGTACGCAGGATATACATTAAGCAATGAAATCCGTTTGAGAGACGAAAATCAAGAAAATGTTCTAGTTCTCAATGATAGAAATACATTTTATCTAAGGGGTGGAATTAAATTAAAATTATAATGGCAAAAATATTAGTTATAGAGGACGAAGCAGCAATCAGAAGAGTACTGGTTAAAATATTATCAGAAGAAAGTGATAAGTATGAAGTTTTTGAGGCCGAGGATGGGTTGGTTGGAATTGAAAAAATCAAGAATGAAGACTATGACTTGGTTTTATGTGATATCAAAATGCCTAAAATGGATGGAGTAGAAGTATTAGAGGCTGCTAAAAAAATCAAGCCCGAAATACCTATGGTTATGATTTCTGGACATGGGGATTTAGATACAGCGGTTAATACTATGCGATTAGGAGCCTTTGACTATATTTCCAAGCCACCCGATCTTAATCGTTTATTAAACACGGTTCGTAATGCTTTGGACAGAAAAGAGCTTGTAGTAGAAAACAAAATGCTGAAGAAGAAGGTCTCTAAAAATTATGAGATGATTGGTGAATCTGATGCGATTTCAGATATAAAAAATATTATAGAGAAAGTGTCTACGACAGATGCTAGAGTACTTATTACAGGCCCAAATGGAACAGGAAAAGAATTAGTAGCTCACTGGATACATCAAAAAAGTGATCGCTCTAAAGGTCCGATGATAGAAGTAAACTGTGCAGCGATTCCAGGAGAATTAATAGAAAGTGAACTGTTTGGACACGTAAAAGGAGCATTTACATCAGCAAATAAAGATCGTGCGGGTAAGTTTGAAGCGGCTAATGGAGGTACTATATTTCTGGATGAGATAGGGGATATGAGTCTTTCTGCGCAGGCTAAAGTATTAAGAGCATTACAAGAGAATAAAATCCAACGAGTAGGTAGTGATAAGGACATTAAGGTGAATGTTCGCGTAGTTGCTGCAACTAATAAAGATCTTAAAAAAGAAATAGCGGAAAACAAATTTAGAGAAGATTTGTACCATAGACTTGCAGTTATTTTGATTAAAGTACCAGCTTTAAACGATCGAAGAGAAGATATTCCGCTATTGGTAGATTATTTTACAAAGAAAATATCCGGTGAGCAAGGTTCACCAGTAAAGACATTTTCGGATAAAGCAGTTAAACAATTACAGCAATATGATTGGACTGGTAATATTAGAGAATTGCGCAATGTTGTAGAACGTCTTATCATCCTTGGGGGTAAAGAGGTGAGCGAAGAGGATGTTAAACTTTTTGCGGCTAAGTAAGAAGAATCCTTATCTTGCGACCTATCTCTAAAATATGTTTACCCCAAAATGAAGAGAATACTATTTGTCATTATATCATGCTGTCTTTCGTTTACAGCGAATGCGCAATATGAACCAAGTGCTATAAATTATGGTTTAGTAGCTATAAAGAGTTTTGGTACTGTTGAAGAGATTGGTTTAGGGGCTAGAATCGAATATGCTTCCAATTGCTACACAACTTTTATAGGAGAATATAATAGACTGTTTTCTATAGGAGCAGATGAAGAAGTAGAGGGATATAATGAGCTTGCCCTAGGAGTAAACTTAATTTTGTTTAATTGGTATCCTACAACGATAACTGCAGGATTTGGTTATATAGGAAATGATTCAAGTATTTTTGAGGAAATTGAAGATGATGCATTAATTGCTTTTAGAACAGGCAATTTTAATCACGGAGCTCAAATCAAAATAAGAGCGCTACATCAGATTTCTGTTCCTGTTCATATTTTTGCTGAATTTAATATTAAAAGTTTAGGGAGACAATATGATACATTCCTTTTAGGATTTAGCTATGATTTTGATGCACGATAAACGGTCTATTCTGATAATGTTTAAAAAAGACAGTGTTTCTTTACATTTTTATTAATTTCTAAGACAATACCTTTCCAAAATATAGAAAATAGCAACAGTAGTTTTTTTGGTTTAGGAGCTTTTATTAATATTGACCTTACATTATTCTTTGAGTATTTAATCTTACTTAGCACATTTCTTTTTTCACCAATCTAAAACTTTAGTATCTTACCAGAGATAATACGCATTATACTATGAATAAAATAAACCACGAAGATTTCAGAGTTTCTCAACAGATAGAATTATCAAAGATTCCTACTACATATGATCTTGGAGAGACTGAGAAAAAAGTCGAAAAAGAACTGGAAAAGGTACGAGAGAAATTAGGTGAATTTCAGGATACAATATATGCGCATGATAAATATGCAATTCTAATCTGTTTGCAGGGTATGGATACCGCAGGAAAAGATAGTCTTATTCGCGAGGTGTTCAAAGATTTTAATACTAGAGGTATTGTAGTTCATAGTTTTAAAGTACCTACTGAGTTAGAGCTTGGGCATGATTATTTGTGGAGACACTATATCGCATTGCCACAGCGAGGTAGATTTTCTGTCTTTAATAGAACACATTATGAAAATGTATTAGTGACAAGAGTACATCCACAATATATTATGGGCGAAAAGCTTCCAAGTGTAAATTCAGTTGAAGATATTGATGATGTATTTTGGGAAAAACGTTTTGAACAAATTAGAAATTTTGAAAAACATATAGCAGAAAACGGAACTTTGATTTATAAGTTTTATTTGCATTTGTCTAAAGATGAGCAAAAGAATAGGTTGCTTCGTAGGTTAGAAAAAAAAGAAAAAAACTGGAAGTTTTCTTCAGGAGATCTGAAAGAAAGAAAACTGTGGGATAAATATCAATCTTGTTATCAAGATGCAATCAATAAAACATCATTACCACATGCACCTTGGTATATAATTCCGGCAGACAATAAACCTGTTGCCAGATATATCGTGGCAAAAACACTATACGATACCCTAAAGGGTTATGATGATATCAGAGAACCAGAATTAGATAAGGAAACAAAATCTAATATAGAATTGTATAAAGAACAGTTAGAAAACGAATAAAGAGTACCTGTATTGGTAATTAAATAATATTATAAAAATATTTCTGTGAAAAACGTAATCCTTATTATCTTCATGTTTTTTTCTTTTATCTCCTTTGGTCAGAAGGATGATGCTAAAGAAGATTCTATAGCAATTAGAAATTTTTACAATACTTCATTATTAAAAGGTAAAAGTTATGCTTGGTTAGATCATTTATCTAATCAGATTGGAGCTAGGTTATCAGGCTCATTAAATGCTCAGAAAGCCGTAGAATGGACGGAGCAGGAATTAAAAGAGGTCGGAATTGATAAAGTTTGGCTACAATCTGTAATGGTGCCAAAGTGGACTAGAGGAGTAACTGAGTTTGCCTATATTGAGACAGAGCCGGGTGAAACAACCAATGTGCCTATTTGTGCACTAGGAGGTTCAGTTCCTACCCCAATTGGAGGAGTGAAAGCAGAAATCGTAGAAGTAAAAGGTTTAGAAGACCTTCGTAAATTAGGAACCAGTCAAATAGAAGGCAAAATTGTCTTTTACAATCGCCCTATGCAAGCGGATCTAATAAATACTTTCGAGGCGTATGGTGGATGTGTGGATCAGAGATATTCCGGAGCAGCAGAAGCTGCTAAATTTGGAGCGGTTGGTGTAATTGTACGTTCTATGAACTTAAGGTTAGACGATTTTCCACATACGGGAACTATGAGTTATGGAAATTTAACTAATTTAGAGAAAATCCCAGCAGCTGCAATCAGTACAAATGGTGCAGAATTATTGCATTCCATGTTAACTTTAAATCCAAAGATTAAGTTTCTAATGAATATGAATTGTCGTAGCTGGAAAGATGTAGAATCTTTTAATGTCATAGGTGAAATTACCGGAAGTGAATTTCCAGATGAATATATGGTAGTTGGAGGGCATCTCGATTCATGGGATTTAGGCGATGGTTCACACGATGATGGTGCAGGAGTAGTTCAATCTATGGAAGTGCTTAGATTGTTTAAAGAAACAGGATATAAACCAAAGAGATCCATTAGGGTTGTTTTATTTATGAATGAAGAAAACGGACTACGAGGAGGTAAAAAATATGCGGAAGTAGCTAAAAACAAACGAGAAAATCACGTTTTTGCTTTAGAGAGTGATGCGGGAGGTTTTACACCTAGAGGTTTTTCTTTTGATTGTAGTGATGAAAACTTCACTCAAATTCAAAGCTGGAAACCACTTTTTGAGCCTTATTTGATTCACTATTTTTCTAAAGGAGGTAGCGGAGCTGATATTGGCCCTCTAAAGAAAGATGGAATTGTACTGGCAGGATTACGTCCTGATTCTCAACGCTATTTTGATTATCATCACGCTAAGAATGATACTTTTGATGCAATTAATAAACGTGAGTTGGAGCTCGGCGCTGCTACTATGACTAGCCTAGTATATCTTTTCGATAAATATGGAATTAAATAGTCTAAGTAAGGTACATATACTAATCAGTTAATAATTATAAATCTTTTTATATCCTACTTACATTATAACTTTGATAACTACTTATATACTAGATTATTATTTATAAAAGAATAACACCTAAGGCTAAAATTCTCTTCTTTTACTACAGTATGAGTACGAAATAACATAATTGTAATGATTGATATTTCCTTATTCTACGCCTACTTAGGAACTAAAACGATATAGTGGTAATATTTTGTTGTAGCTTGATATTATTTACATAATAATGAAATCCTTTACAATTATAAAATAAATGAACAATGATTATAGTTTATAATTATAGGGAATTTTACGCATTTTATCTGATAATTTCTAAAAACGAAAAAATAATGTAAGTTGTTTCTTGTTTAATTTTTTAACTTTTTTAACAAAATTTTCGTAAGAAATGTTCTTATAAAATGATTTTTTGTTAAATCAGTTTATGGTTTTACCATTGACAAAGTTTTCTTTTTGTATAAAATCAAGAATTTTTCAATTTTTTTTTCACCTTTTTTTCTTAGTATCTTCTTAACATCGGAGTAATTTTCTTTTTTGGTTTAATTAAGAATCATGAATTCTGTTTCCTTTTAATCCAGTGAAACGGTAGCCTCTCGGGTTAATGTTTAAAGTCGTTAAACTGTAAATGGAAATTGTTAAGACGTAGTTAAGGTGTTGATTACTGCATTTTTACATCGAAGTTGTTATAACTTTATTCTTCGTTCTAAGAGATAGTACTACAACGTTGTAATGATTAAATAACCGATTCAGCCAAAGTAGTATATCGATGAACGAAAAAAACATAAACGTAACTTTCGTCATATCTAGCATTTTCCCAATTTATGTAAGATATGGTTTTATTAAAATTAGATGAACTTAAAACTAAACTAACTATGAATTGCCCTAAAGACAATAATCCAACAATATTAAGTAAGGTATCTTACGAAAAGCAAACTGCACATTTTAAACGGAAACTGGAGATATAGAAAGCTTTTTATCTCGTTTAAGTATCCATTCTAAGAGAAATAGAATAAAAAACGAATCCAGAAAGTAAGATATGATAACACTTATGTAAATTGGTCAACCAATTTACATAGCGAATACTAAAGAGTTTAACACGAATTCTATCAGAATGACATCACTTAATAATTAAAGTGGTTGTGCTAGTTCGCTTAGAATTACTTTCATCTTTTGATTAACCTTAAAACAATCATATGAACTAAAACCTAAAATAATTCAAAACAATTCAAAAAAAACACAAATCTTAAAACTATACTAACAATGAGAAATTTAATTAAAATAAGCATGATGATGTTTTGGTGCTTATTTTGTGCTAAATCATCGGCACAATACAATTATGGAGAAGCTTTACAAAAGTCTTTGCTTTTCTATGAAACACAACAATCAGGAAAGTTACCAGATTGGAACAGAATAAGTTGGCGATCTGATTCTGGAGTAAATGACGGGGCAGATGTAGGGCTTGATCTTACCGGTGGTTGGAACGATGCAGGAGACCATGTTAAATTTGGTTTTCCAATGGCATTTTCTGTAACTGCCCTCAATTGGGGTTTTCTAGAATATAAAGATGGTTATGACACTGCAAATCAGACCGAACATTTTAAAAGGAATATTAAATGGGTGACAGATTACTTTATTAAATGTCATCCTTCTCCTAATGTTTTTTATGCACAAGTAGCAGATAGTAAATCACAAGATCATAATTTTTGGATGCCGGCAGAGATGGTTGATGTGCATCCGATGTATGGACAACGTAAATCTTATGCATTGACAACTAGTAATCCAGGTACAGATGTGGCCTGTGAAACAGCAGCCGCTTTAGCTTCTGCTAGTATTATTTTTAAAGATAGTGACCCGGCCTATAGTGCTACATTACTAAGTCATGCAATTGAATTATATGAATTTGGTGATAATCACAGAGGGCTGTATACTTCCGAAGGAAATATACCAGCAGTAGGAACGTATACATCAGGTAACTTTCAGGATGAACTTACTTGGGGTGCACTTTGGTTGTATAAAGCTACCGGAGAGCAAAAATATTTAGATAAAGCTGAAGCAGAATATACACAACCAGATTTTTTATGGAGTCTTGTATGGGAAGATAAATCCTATGGGAATATGGTTTTGTTATCAATAATTACAGGAAAGGATATATATAAGACTGATGCCGAACGTCATTTAGATTGGTGGCAAGAAGGAAATGGAGGAGTCAACTACTCTCCAGGAGGTCAAGCACATTTAACACAATGGGGATCTTTACGTCACGCAATGAATGCATCACTTACTGCTCTTATCTATAGTGATAATGTCAATACACCTAAAAGCACTCAATACCGTAATTTTGCTATTAACCAGGTAAATTATGCGTTAGGTGATAACCCAAACAATAGAAGTTTAGTAACTGGTTTTGGTGTAAACCCACCTACAAAACCACATCATAGAGGACAACATTCTAGTTGGTCTAGAAGTAGTGCAAATCCTGTAGAATCAAGACATACGATGTGGGGAGCCTTGATGGGAGGTCCTGCTAAACCGGATGATGCTTTTGAAGAAGATAGAGATGATTTTCAGGCAAATGAAGTAGCAACTGATTATAATGCCTGTTATCAGGGAGTACTAGCGAGAATGGTAATGGAATTCGGAGGATCATCATTGCCTAATTTTCCACAACCAGAAACTCCCGGATTAGAGTTTGCGAACGAAGTTAAACTGAATAATGATCAATCTAGCTTTACAGAAGTAGCTATATGGTTAAATAATAGAACAGGATGGCCGGCTAGAGTACCGAATAATTTAAAAGCTCGTTATTTTGTAGATATTTCTGAAGGAGTTGCAGCTGGATTTAGTGCTGGTGACTATGAATTAACAGCTAGAGGAGCAGGAAATACTACAATTAATAGTTTACAGGAATGGGATGCTTCTAGCAATATTTATTATGCAGAAATAGAAGTAGATCAAGCTAATATGCCTTTTCCAGGAGGACAAGGTGAGTATAGAAGTGAAATTCAATTAAGAGTGTCTTTACCTGTAGGAGCGCCTGCTACTGCCTGGGATGCTTCGAATGACTTTTCTTATGAGGGATTAAATAATACATTAAAAATTTCAGATAATGTTCCTATTTATGCAGATGGTATATTGGTAGGAGGTAGAGAACCTAATGGAGGAGAAGTGCCAACCGCTTCTTTTACTGCAACTCCAGAATCAGGAACTGCACCACTAGAAGTATCATTTGATGCATCAGCTTCTTCAGACCCTAATGGTGATTCATTGAGTTATAATTGGGATTTCGGTAATGGGCAAACATCATCTGTTGCGGATCCGTTAATTACATATACAGAAATTGGTTCTTATTTAGTGACACTTTCTGTAAGTGATGGAACTAATACTTCTTCAGAATTTACAAAAACAATTACGGTATTAGATGGTAATATAGCACCGATAGCAGATTTTTCTGCAACACCAACCACAGGGATTGCTCCTGTAATGGTAAGTTTTGATGCATCTACATCATCTGATGAGAATGGAGATTCTTTAACCTATGTTTGGGATTTTGGTGATGGTGAAACTGGTTCAGGAGTGACAATTACTCATGAATATGCAGCAATAGGCGAGTATGACGCTAAACTTACGGTAAGCGATGGAAGTAAAGAAGATTCTAAAACAGTAACAATTACTGTTACCGATGGAAGTCCTGTTGCTTCTTTTACAGTGAGTACAGATTCTGGAGTAGCTCCATTAGATGTAACCTTTGATGCTTCTACATCTTCAGATCCGGCAGGAGGAAATCTTACATATAGCTGGGATTTAGGTAATGGTGAAGCAGCTTCTACAGTGACTACATCTACTACATATACGGTAATAGGACAGGTTACTGTTACTCTTACTGTAACAAATGCTGCAGGAGATACAGATTCTGAAACAAAAACGATTAGTGTTACGGATGGTAGTGTAAGTTGTGCTTTTGGAACTCCAATAGACAATGCATTACCTTCTATCAATGAAGAATTTCAAAATATATTCGTGTTAGGTGATGGAGGCCCTAACTTAGATAATATTGCAAAATTTAATATAAACTGGGATTTAGCTAACAATGGGTTATATCAATTCTCCGTTAATACCACTAATGGTACTCCTAACTGGTGGAATGATTTCCTACCAAATGTAACCCAAAACTTTAATGCTTCTCAACCAGAAATTACAATTGCTGGTTCTGGATTTTCAGGACTTGATGGTTCATATTATGTAGCTATTGATGAAGGTAATTTTGTTTTGGTTTCTAAAACAGCCGGATTTACTATTTATCTTAGTACTTCCGCTACTGCTCCTGATTGTGATGGAGGCATCTCTAATCCTATAATAACTGATGGTGGTACTATCTCTGGAGGTCCATTTGCTTTTACAGTAGGCGATGGTATTGCAGATAATGTTTCTGGAATTACTTTATCAGGAAATACCGGAACAAATTCTCAATGGGTAGTTACAGACGATCAAAATAACATTTTAGGGTTACCTGCTAGTATAGAGGATGTAGATTTCGATGGAGCAGGAACTGGTACTTGTTTAATTTGGCACTTAAGCTATGAAGACGGATTACAAGGATTAGCAGCAAACAATAATGTTTCAGCTTTAACGGGAGATTTTGACTTCTCTAATTCAATAACCGTAGTTAGAAATCCAGTTGATCAACCAGGACCAGACGGAGGTAGCATTTCTGGAGGCCCATTTGCATTTACTGTTGGTGATGGCATCACAGATAATGTTTCTGGAATTACTTTATCAGGAAATACAGGGACAAACTCTCAATGGGTAGTAACTGATGATCAAAATAATATTTTAGGGTTACCTGCTAATATAGAAGATGTAGATTTTGATGGAGCAGGAACTGGTACTTGTTTAATATGGCATCTTAGTTATGAAGATGGTTTACAAGGTTTAACAGCTAACAATAATGTTTCAGCATTAGTAGGAGATTTCGACTTCTCTAATTCAATTTCGGTAGTTAGAAATCCAGTTACTGATGGCGGAGGTGATTGTACTTTTGAAACACCAATAACTTCTGCTTTACCATCTATAGATAATAGATATAGCAACATATTTGTGTTAGGAACTGGAGGTCCAGATCCTAGTAATATTCGCGAATTTTCTATCAATTGGAATTTAGAAAACAATGGGTTGTATCAATTTGCAATCAATACGAATAATGGAACTCCTGATTGGTATATTGATCTTAGCGGAAATTTAACGCATAATTTTAATGCTCCTCAACCTGAAGCTGTATTGTCAGGTACTCAGGTTACAGGATTAGATGGAGCTTATTGGGTAAATGTAGATGGAGATAATTTTGTAATGGTTTCTAAAAATGGAGGATTTACACTTTATTTCAGTTTAACTTCTACAGAACCTGATTGTGGTAATACTGGAGGAGGAAATACAGATCCGGTAGCAGATATTTCTGCAACTCCTATTTCAGGGGAAGCCCCATTAGTAGTGACTTTTGATGCAGTTGCTTCAACAGATGCCGATGGAGATGCATTAACTTATAGTTGGGATTTTGGAGATGGAAATACTGCTACTGGAGTAATGGTAGAAAATACATTCACCTCTATAGGAACTTATTCTACAACTTTAACAGTTGATGATGGAAATGGAGGAGTTGATCAAGCGGTTATTACCATTACAGTTACAGATGGGGATATTATTATTAATCCTCCAACTGGTGATAATGCATATATTAATCGCTTTATAGAAATGCGAAATGAGTTTTACGATCCTGCTAACGGATACTTTAGTGCAGACGGATCTCCACATCACTCTGTGGAAACATTAATAGTAGAAGCTCCTGATCATGGTCATGAGTCTACAAGTGAATTATATTCTTATTGGCTTTGGTTAGAAGTTATGAATGGAAGAATCACACAAGATTGGGCTCCTCTTAATAATGTATGGAATAAAATTGAAGAATTTATAATTCCTACAGCAGCTGATCAACCATCGAATGCGGCTTATAACCCTTCTTCACCGGCAGCTTATGCCAGCGAATTTGCTTTGCCAAATCAATATCCTGCACCTTTAGAGTTTAGTGCACCAGTAGGGGTAGATCCAGTTTCATCTGATTTAACAGCGGCATATGGAGCCGATATTTATCAGATGCATTGGTTGCTAGATAATGATAATTTTTATGGATATGGTAATCGAGGAGATGGAATAAGTACTCCTTCTTACATAAATACATTCCAAAGAGGAGAACAAGAATCTGTTTATGAAACAGTACCTCACCCATCTTGGGAAAGTTTTGAATGGGGAGGAGCAGATGGTTTTCTTCCATTATTTATTGAAGATCAGAATTATGCGAAACAATGGAGATACACAAGTGCTCCAGATGCTGATGCTAGAGCAGTACAGGCGATGTATTGGGCTCAGGTTTATGCAAAAGAACAGGGAGCAAGTCTAGGAAGCTTAGATTTAGATAAAGCTACTAAAATGGGTGACTATTTAAGATTATCCATGTTTGATAAATATTTTAAGCCTATGGGAGTACAAAGTGCGACCAGTGGAGCGGGATCTGGATATGACAGTGCACATTACTTAATGTCGTGGTACATGTCTTGGGGTGGTTCGGCAGATCCTGCTTCGCAATGGGCCTTTAGAATCAGTTCTAGCCATTGTCACTTTGGGTATCAAAATCCTATGGCAGCATATGCCATGAGTGAAATAACTGAGTTTGAACCAAAATCTCAAAACGGAAAAAGAGATTGGACAGAAAGTCTAAAAAGACAGATGGAATTCTATACTTGGTTACAATCCAAAGAAGGTGCTATTGCCGGTGGAGCTACTAATAGTTGGAATGGCGATTATAGTCCATATCCTGCTGGTAAATCTACCTTTTATGATATGGCTTTTAATACGAACCCAGTATATCTAGATCCAGGAAGTGGTACTTGGTTCGGATGGCAAGCTTGGTCCATGGAGAGAGTAGCAGAGTATTATTATATTACCAATGATGCAATGGCAAAAAATCTAATGGATAAATGGGCTACTTGGGTTAAGAGCGAAGTAAAACTTATAGGAACTGACGATTTCGAAATTCCTGCAACTTTGGAATGGACTGGTGAGCCAGACGCTTGGGATCCGAACAGTCCGGGAAGTAATAATAATCTTAGCGTAGTTGTTACAGATTATGGAAAAGACCTTGGTGTTGCAGCTTCTATGGCAAAAGCACTTATTTATTATGCTGCTGCAACGCAAAAGCATGCTACACTAGATACAGATGCTCGTGATCTTGCTAAAGAGGTATTAGACAGAATGTGGAATACCTACAGAGATGATAAAGGAGTTTCTTCTCCAGAAGACAGAGGAGATTTTACAAGAATCTTTGAAGAAGAAGTATTCATTCCTAGTGGATTTAGTGGTACAATGCCTAATGGAGATCCGATCAAACCAGGAGTAACATTCCTTGATATAAGATCTGATTATAAAAATGACCCTGAATTTGACCGATTGGAGGCTGCGTACAATGCTGGAGAAGAGTATACACAACGTTACCATAGAAGTTGGGCTCAGATAGAAGTTGCTTTGGCAAATGCAGAATTTGGATTCTTTTTTGGTGATCAAGAACCTGGTGTAAAAGCTCCAGAAGATCTATTTAAAGTAACAGCTTCGCCAAATCCTGCGTCAGATTACGTTACTATTTCTACTAATTTTAATATGAATAATACCAGAATTAGAATAATAGATATTGCAGGAAATGTGGTTAGAGCAGAACCAATGTTGAATAAACAAAAGTCTACCAGAATTTCTGTAAATGGTTTACCTTCTGGCATGTATATCCTAGAAGTTTTTGATATAACCACTGGAGAGAAATTCAGAAATAAGATTATCAAAAATTAATTGTAAAATACAGAGAGAGGTTTGATAACCTCTCTCTTGTTTTTTTAGCTCCTTCAAGTTTAACAGATAGAAAACTTTACGATCGTTATTTTTTTAATCGTGAAAATCGATTAATAACACTTTCCATTCGATCATATTTCTGAATAAACTTTTGATTTAATAGATCATAACAATTCAAAAAGTAAAAAAATACATACAATGAAACGATTTATAAATTATTTGATGATGCTGTTCTTGTTTTTTGGCAGTATCACACAAATTACAGCACAGCAACAAAATTTTCTAACAGTATCTGGTAACAAATTATACGATACAACCGGAAATGAAGTACGCCTGACAGGTGTAAATTGGTTTGGTTTTGAAACACAAAACTATTCTCCTCATGGAATTTGGTCAAGGGATATGAAAAGTGTTTTACAACAAATCAAAGATTTAGGTTTTAATACCATAAGAGTTCCATGGTGTAATGAGATGTTAAATCCATCTTCCACCATCGCAGTGAATTCATATGGTACAGATCCATATACAGGTATATCACCAATGAATGAAGAAGAAACGACTGTAAGTAAGCCAATAGAACTACTAGACATTTTTGTACGCTGGTGTCAGGAAAATGATATGAAGATAGTACTAGATAATCATTCTAGGGCAGCAGATGGTTTTTTAAATGAAGCAGTTTGGTATAATCCTGAGTATTCCGAAGAACGCTGGATTAACGACTGGGTTTTTATAGCTGATCGTTATAAGAACTATTCTGCTGTAGTAGCCATGGATTTGAATAATGAACCACACGGATCTACTTGGGGAGATAGCAATCCAGATACGGATTGGAATAAGGCAGCGGAACGTTGTGGAAATGCAGTTCTTGAAGCAAATCCAAATGTTTTGATCATAGTAGAAGGCGTTGGAGAGTTTGAAGGAAATTCTTATTGGTGGGGAGGACAGTTAATGGGAGCAAAGCAATATCCTGTTCAATTATCTAATCCAAGTAAGCTTGTATATTCCGCTCATGAATACGGACCTGAAGTATCGCAACAGGATTGGTTTACGGCGAGCAATTTTCCACAAAATATGCCCGGTTTGTGGTCAGATAACTTTCATTATCTATACGAAGAAGGTACTTCTCCAATATTTTTAGGAGAATTCGGTATAAAAGATCAGGATGCCTTTGGGGGAATCGCTTATACCTGGTTTACAGAATTTACAGGTTTTATGGGTGATATCTACTCTTGGACATTTTGGAGTATGAATCCTAACTCTGGTGATACTGGTGGAATTTTACAAGATGACTGGACAAATGTTAATCAATGGAAATTAGATGTATTAACTCCCCATTTAGCACCATTTATTCCAAATGTTGTAGGGGGAACAGGAAATCTTCCTCCTACAGCAAGATTTACAAGTAATATAATTTCTGGAGATGCACCATTAACTGTTTCATTTGATGGATCAACTTCTTCAGATCCAGATGGTGATACTCTAACATTTAATTGGAATTTTGGAGATGGAACAACAGCTACAGGAGAAAGTATTTCTCACTTATTTACAGATTTCGGAGAGTATCAAGTAGTATTAACTGTAAGCGATGGAACGTTTAGCGATACGGAAACTCTTACTATCACGGTTAATGATCCAGATACTAATATACCAGTAGTAACGGCAAACATTTCTACTGATGTTACTGGCGGTATAGCACCAGCTATTATTAATTTTGACGCTTCTGGTTCTACGGTATCCGATGGAAGTACGTTAACATATAGTTGGGATTTTGGAGATGGAACGGCAGGTTCTGGAATGACAATAAATCATGAGTTCATTAATGCAGGTAGTTATGATGTTGTATTAACAGTTTCTAATGTGGATGGGATTTCTGATACAGCGACTATTGCTATAATTATTACAGAGCCTAATAACGGAGGAGATTGTACTTTTGGAGCACCTTTATCTAATGCATTACCAACCATTGCAAATGCTTCTTATAGTAATATCTATGTCCTAGGATCAGGAGGTCCGGATCTAAGTAACGTAACTAATTTTACAATTAACTGGGATTTACAAAATAATGGATTGTGGCAATTTTCTATGAATACCAATAATGGTGTGCCAAGCTGGTGGAATGATCTTAAAACTAATGTTACCAGTCAAAACTTTAACGCTGCACAACCAAGTGTAACGTTGTCCGGTACAGGGTTTCCTAACCTTGATGGAGCTTATAATGTCACTATAGATGGAGATAACTTTGCATTAGTATCTATAAACAGCACTTTCACTATTTATTTTAGTAATAGCGGTGTAGCGCCGGATTGTGGAAATGTGCTAAGAGAATCAGTTACTAAAGAAATAACGAGTATCGATGTATTTCCAAATCCTGTGACAGATCAATTAATTATAAAAACAAAAGATCCTCTTGATGATGCTACAATTAGCATTATAGATATTACTGGAAGAATCGTAAAAACAATTTCAGTGCAATCCAAAGTAAATGAGGTATCACTGAATACGATTGATCTGAAATCTGGTGTATACTTTGTGAAACTATATCATAACAAGCAGGTTAGAACGGAACAGATTATTAAAAGATAGTTTTTTGGAAAATAGTATATAATCTTAATTAGCTTATAAATGAAAAATCTAAAAACAGATTCCATAAGGTTCGTTACTTTCTGTTCAATAGCACTATTGATTTTATTACAATATACTGCATATGGACAGAATACAATTCGTGTTGAAAATGGCAAAATTTTCACATCGTGTAGTGAAGAAATTGTAATGCGTGGAGTAAACGAAATGTTTGTTTGGTCGCAAGATCGAACGGGTGAACAAATTTTACCCGAAATAGCAAAAACGGGATCTAACGCAGTACGATTAGTTTGGACTACTGAAGGCGCGGAGACTGAGCTGGATCTACTGATCAATAATAGTATTAAAAACTCAATGATACCTGTTGCCGAATTACATGACGCAACAGGTGATTTTAGTAAGCTTCAACTATTATTAGACTATTGGAAAAGACCTGCAATACTGGCCACTATTCAAAAGTACAAGAAGTGGTTAATAGTAAATATAGGTAATGAAGTAGGAAATGGATCTGAATCAACAGCGCAATGGGTAAATTATTATAAAGATGCTATTACACAATTGAGAGATGCAGGTATTGATACCCCCCTAATGATTGATTGCGGAGGATATGGTAATAGAGAAAGTTATTTTTTAGAAGGAGGAAACGAATTACTAGAATTCGATCCGCTGCATAATATCATTTTTGCAGTACATACCTATTGGACAAATGGGGATGATCAAGCAAAAATAGATCGCCTAAATCTAATGATTGCAGATGCTAAAACTAAGAAACTTCCTTATATCATAGGTGAAGGACCGCAAAAAGTGGCCTCGCCAATCGCGTGTGGACAAAACTTCCCATATGTAGAAATGATGAAGAGGTTGCAAGAAGAGAAAATCGGATGGTTAAGTTGGTCTTGGGGTGCTGTAGATAATAATGATTGCGGCTCTCCTAATAGTGATTTAGATATTACAACTGATGGGAAATATGGAAATTGGGCGACTAATTTTGCTCAAGAGATGTCCCTTACGGATATAAACTCTATTAAGAACACATCTATAATTCCACCATCAATGCTAGATCCGGGTATTGCTGCTTGCGGAGTTACCTATACGATTAGTGCTACAACGAACCTTGGTGGTTCTATTTCGCCATCAGGCGATATTATTGTTTCTGAAGGAGATAATCAGATTTTTGATATAGCATCAACTATTGGGTTCAAAATTGGAGATGTTTTAGTGGATGGAGCCTCAGTAGGTGATTTAGAAACTTTTACATTTTCTAATGTTACTGCGAATCATACAATCGAAGTTGTTTTTGAAGATGTTCCTCTGCCACCTCAGGTACCATATGTGAATGGTCAACCGCAACCTATTCCAGGAAAAATTAATGCTACTTCTTTTGATTTAGGAGGAGAAGTAGTAGCCTATCACGACACAACTCCAGGAAATGATGGAGATGGGGTAAGGCCAGAAGAAGACGTTGATACTGAGTTAGAAGGAGATGGAGGGAATATTGGGTTCACCGCCGATGGTGAATGGGTCGAATATACAGTAAACGTGGCTCAAGCAGGAACATATTCGATAGATGTATTAGTAGCTTCGGCTGTATCTAATGGCGCATATCATATTGAGTTTGATGGAGTGGATGTTACAGGAATTCAGAATGTAGCAACCACAGGTGGATGGACTAATTATATTCCGCAGAAAATTCCGAATGTTACATTAAGTGCAGGTGAGCAAGTGATGAGAGTATTTATGGACGAAGGTGCATTTAATTACTCCACCATGACTTTTACACTTGATGGGGGAACAGGAAATAACCCTCCCGAAGCTTCTTTCACCGCTACCCCAGAATCTGGGAATGCTCCTTTAGAAGTGCGTTTTGATGCTTCGATTTCTTCAGATCCAGATGGTGATGTATTAACCTATGCATGGGATTTTGGAAATGGACAAACATCAACACTGGAAAATCCCACTGTTACTTTTACTGAAATACAATCGTACACGGTGAACTTAACAGTGAATGATGGTAATGGTAATATGTCGAGTGCAGAAAAGATCATTTCCGTAAACGATCCAAATGTCAGACCAGCACCAGTTATTCCAGATCAACCTTCTTTTACCTCAGGTATATATCGTAATATGTTTGTAGAATCTGGTAAAAACGAAATTGAAGTTCAAGATAAGTTAGACCAAATTTGGAATCAATATTTTGTGAATGGTGATCCTAATTCTGAAAAGTTATTTTTCGAAGTAGGTACAGATATGGCCTATATTTTAGATACAGGTAATGAAGATATTCGTTCAGAAGGAATGTCGTACGGAATGATGATTTGTGTTCAATTAGATAAAAAAGAAGCATTTGATAAGCTTTGGAAATTTGCAAAAACGTATAGTCAGCATAAGCCAGGAACGGCTAAGGAAGGAATATTTTCTTGGCAACTAAGTACAACTGATTTTTCAATGATTGATTCAAACCCTGCTCCAGATGGAGAAGAGTATTTTATAACCGCATTATTTTTTGCGGATGCTCGATGGGGAAGTGAAACAGGTACAGGAGCATTCGATTCTGAAACAGATATCTTTGATTATCGCGCACAAGCAAATTACATATTGGACAATATGATAAACAAAGCAAGTGCGGATAGTGGTCAATGTCCAACAAACCTTGTAGATCTAAAAGAAAATCAGATTGTTTTTACGCCTTGTGGAACTTCAGCTACGTTCACTGATCCGTCATATCATCTTGCCGGATTCTATGAGATTTGGGCAATGTATGCAGATAACAATAATGCATTGTGGACCGATATGGCAACTACAAGTCGTACGTATTTATTACCTAGAGCAGCACATCCTATTACTGGATTAATACCGGATTATTCAGAATTTGATGGAAGACCAAAAGAAGTTGGTACCCATGCTAATTTTGAATTTGATGCTTGGAGGAATATAATGAATATGGGATTTGATTTTGCTTGGTTCCAAAAAAATAAAGCTGATATTCAACCGATTATCAATAGACAAATAGATTTCTTTAAAGATAAACCTAACTATCCTGGTTTATGGACATTGGATGGTACAGCTAGAAATACAGACCACAACCCAGGTTTAGTTGCTTGTAATGCAGTAGGTAGTTTAGCACTGGAAGATGCTAAAGTATGGCCTTTTGTCGATGAATTATTTGAATTAAATCCACCATCAGGAAGGTTTAGATATTACGATGGGTTATTGTATATGATGAGCTATATGCATGTAGCTGGAACATATAAAATTTATAAACCAACTGCAAATAATACAACTCCAGTAGCCTCATTCACGAGTAGCGTTAATGGAGGAGTAGCACCATTAGAAGTTACTTTTGATGGATCAGCATCTACGGATCCTAATGGCGGAACATTAACATACGCGTGGGATTTAGGTAATGGAATATCTGCGACAACAGTTGCAGCTTCAAATATTTACGATGTAGGGACATATATAATTACACTTACGGTAATGAATGCTACAGGAGAAAGTGATAGTGTGTCAAGAACGGTTACAGTAACTGATGGAAATGTAAGCTGTACTTTTGATACACCAATAGCTACACCTTTACCATCGGTGAATACCTCTTTTGAAAATGTTTTTGTGTTAGGTACTGGCGGACCGAGCTTAGATAATATTACAAAGTTTGAAATTAATTGGGATCTAGATAACAATGGTCTCTATCAATTCTCTATAAGTACGAATGACGGAGCTCCTAATTGGTGGAATGATTTATTACCTAATGTAACTCAAAACCTAAATACAGCGCAACCAGAAATTACTATTACAAATTCTGGATTTCCAGATTTAGACGGAGCATACTGGGTTACTATAGATAATGGAAACTTTGTACTTGTTTCTAAAACCAAAGGATTCACGATTTATTTTAGTAAAACAGTTACTGCTCCTAATTGTGATGGAGGAAGTACAGATCCTGATCCAGTTGTAAATGGAGGAACAATTACAGGTGGACCTTTCACATTTACCGTGGGAGATGGTATTTCGGATATGGTGTCTGGAGTTACACTAACGGATAATATAGGTACAAACTCACAATGGGTAGTTACAGACGATCAAAATAATATTTTGGGACTACCTGCTACTATTGAGGCAGTAGATTTTGATGAAGCTGGTATTGGAAATTGCTTAATATGGCACTTGAGTTATGAAAATGGCATACAAGGCTTAGCCGTGAATAACAATGTAACGGCTCTTACGGGAGATTTTGATTTATCTAACTCCTTATCGGTATTTAGAAACCCTGTCGATACTGGAGAAGGAGACTGTAATTTTGATACTCCATTTGCTGAGCCACTGCCCAATATAAGTAAAACATTTACCAACATATTCGTCTTAGGAACTGGAGGGCCAAACCTAGATAATATCAAAGATTTTGGAATCAACTGGAATCTTGACAATAATGGACTTTATCAATTATCCATGAGTACAACAAATGGATCTCCAAGTTGGTGGATTGATTTCTTACCTATAGTTACACAAAATTTTGGTCAGCCTCAACCAAGTATTACAATTACTGCTTCTGGTATTCAAAATTTAGACGGAACCTATTGGGTGTCTTTGGATACAGGAAATTTTGTATTGGTTTCTACGAGTGGCGATTATACCATTTATTGTAGTAATAGTGGGACAGCACCCGATTGTGGGAATGTGGTAAGAGAATCAGGAGCTAATGATATAACAGGTGCCAAAGTGTTTCCAAACCCTGTGACAGATCAATTAATTATAAAAACAAAAAATCCTCTTAATGATGCTATAATTAGCATTATAGATATTACAGGAAGAACAATAAAAACGGTTTCAGTACAATCAAAAGTGAATGAAGTATCTCTTGAGATGATCGACCTGAAATCTGGTGTGTACTTCGTAAAACTATATCATAATAAACAAATTAAAATAAAACAGATTATTAAAAGATAATTTTTTTGAAAATAGTATATCAAATGATTTTCTAGCTTAAGTAATAGAAAGAGAAGAGTATCCACAAGGCTAGACTCTTTCTATTACTTTCATTAAAGATTTATCTGAACTAAAATTTTCTTGATAAAAGAAAACAAATAGACGCAATCAAAAACTCAAATTTAAACTCAAACTCAGCCCTATTATGAAACTAACACCTTACAAGATACGCTTTTGGTACGATCGTATAAGAAAGGTACATCTTACTTTATTTTATGCTTTTGCAATATCAATTTCCTTTGGATTAGTCGTTACATCTGTTATCGATAACTATGATGGAACAGAAGGGCCAGTAATGACCACACAAACATGGCCAGCAGGAACCTTTCTTGCCAATTTTCCTGAAGGAGATAGAATCAATACATATCATCGCAATTATTTAATGATTAACGGGCAAGCGGGAACAGGTGTTTGGGATGTATCTAACCCAACCGCTCCTAAAAGAGTACAGTTTAGCGAAGCTGCTAATAATGGCCATAGATGGTGGAAATTAGAAGGAGATTTATTTTATCGTGAGTATTCAGTTCCAGAAGTAGAAGGAACGGGATATAAATATTTGGATCTTTCCAATATGTTAGAAAGAAAACCTATCACTTCCTCTGATATTTTATATACGGTACAAGATGGGCAATCTAATTATGATAATCTAGAAACATTTCCTCACACTATAGACGGTAGTAGAGTGTTTAATATGAGAACAGGAGCCCAGGTTGATGATATACCTACCACTGTTTCTTTGCCAGATGTGGTCGTAAGAATCGGAAATTACGTTTTTTATGCACCGCAAACTGGAGATATTAATGTATTTGATTTTGGAGATCCGGAAAACATAAAATTTCTAGGATCTTTTGGAGGAGATATACCTCACGAACAATATAGTACAGGTTTTCAGTTATGGAGAAATCACCTAGTTTTTATGAGTGGTAATGAAGGTCCTAATGCACTCGTAGCATTTGATATTAGTGACCCTACAGATGTGAAACTGGGGTTTAGTTTACATTCTGATCAGGTTACGTTAGGACGTTATATGATATTTCAGGATGAATACGGATTTTCTGGTAGGTTTGATAGAGGTGTAAAATTCAATTTTGAAACAATGGAAATTGAACAAGAGTTTTTTCCACCTTCAAGTGATGAAACTTTACAGTTTATAGACAATCAGTGGATGCCAATTGGTCATATTTTGGTGGCTAGTGGAGATGATAAAACTTCGATTTTTGCGCATCAAGATGGTCTGGATGAAACACCTCCAACTATGGGTCATCACTTTCCTATTTCTGGAGCTATCAATCAACCGGTAACATCTACAATAGGTTTTGTAATAAATGAAACTTTAGATGATCTTACTATTAATGATGAAACAATACAAGTAAGTCCTTTGGGAGGATCACCGATTGAAGGAGATGTCACAACTACTTCGTATCAGGTGATTAATTACGCACCAAAAGAGAATCTCTCACCTAATACAACATATGAAGTAAAACTGACAGAAGGAGGTATAAAAGACGCAGTTGGTAATGGAATGGAAGAGTATGTTTTTTACTTTACTACCGGAGGCGATTCTTCTAACCAATCACCGAAAATTGCAGGAATAGACTTAAGTATTGCTTCTCCTGTAACCATTGGATCTGTAATAGATTTTACGGCAGATGCAAGTGACCCAGATGGAAACCCGCTGACTTATCGATGGGATTTTGGAGATGGTTCTCCAAAAACAGAGTGGATAGGAAAAAATACTTCTCATACATATACAGAAGCTGGGAATTATTTAGTGCAAGCGCAAGTATCTGATAATAATGGTGGTTTTGTAGTAGGTTCCCAATCAATTGTAGTAGTTACATCTGTATCGGCAGATTTACCTACTCAATCAAGCCCAATAGCTATAGATGCTGATAATAGAGTAGTATGGTCTGTCAATCCGGATAATAATTCTGTTACGATGGTCAACGCAGATGACTTATCCGTAATCAGAGAAGTAACTGTGGGTGAAGACCCGGTAAGCATAGCATTGGATTCTGGAGGGAAAGCTTGGATTACTTGTAGAGACTCTGATGAGGTATATATAATTAAGAAAGATGGTTCTTTGGAAACAAAAATAGCCTTAGATAGAGGATCTAATCCATATGGAGTTGTATTTACACCAGATGGCAGTCGTGGTTTTATATCCGCTTTTGGGTCAGGAAAAATCTTAGAAGTATCTCCTGTTACTAATACTATAAAAAGCACGTTGCAAATAGGAACAACTCCTCGCGCATTAGCCGTCAGTGGTGATGGAGCTAAACTATTAGTTACAAAATTCATTTCACCGGATGAAGAAGGTCAAATTTGGGAAGTGAATCTAGATACATTTATCATAAATACTACGATTTCACTTCCTATAGATGATTTTACACAAGATAATGGAAATGAAGGAAGAGGCTTACCAAATTATATATCAGGTATAGCCATTCATCCTAATAATAAATCTGCTTGGTCCGTAGCCAAAAAAGATAATATTCTAAGAGGATTAAACAGAGATGGAAAACCATTGGTTTTCGATAATGTAGTTCGTACAGCAATTTCTCCTATTAATCTTGTAAATGGTCAAGAAGATGTTCCTAAAAGATTGGATATAGATAATCATGGTCAGCCATCATCTGCATTATATACTCCCACTGGTAATTATTTATTGGTTACCATGCAAGGAAACAATAGAATCGTAGTGATTGATCCTAAAAAAGGGCTGGAGTTACTAAAAAAAGATGTGGGTAAAGCACCTCAAGGTCTAGCAATTGATCCAACCACAAATCGTGTTTTTGTAAAAAACTTTATGGATCGTAGTATAACGGTTTTTGATGCAGCAGATATGATCAAAACTGGTAGCAGTACTTTAGAAGAGCTAGCTACTGTTTCTACAGTTGGTAATGAAACATTAAGTTCTGTTATACTAAAAGGGAAACAAATATTTTATGACGCTTCAGATTTAAAAATGGGAACTGATGGATACGTCAGTTGTGCTACCTGTCATATAGACGGAACTCAGGATGGTCGAACTTGGGATTTTACAGATCGAGGAGAAGGGTTGCGTAATACCATTTCTCTGGTCGGTAGAGAAGGAACTGGTCACGGAAGAGTCCACTGGAGTGCTAATTTTGATGAAATACAAGATTTTGAAAATGATATGCGTTCTCATTTTAATGGACAAGGTTTTATGAGTGATACAGATTTTAATGAAGGTACTACTGCACTTACTCTGGGAGATGTTAAGAAAGGAAAATCGGCAGATCTGGATGCATTAGCAGCTTATATAGAATCTTTAAATAGTTTTAGCCCAAGTCCATATCGTAATAATGACGGAAGTTTAACAACCGATGGTGTTGCAGGAAAATCTTTATTCGAAGATCTAAAATGTGCCTCCTGTCATAGCGGAGAAGCTTTTACAGATAGTAAAACAGGAAAACTACATGATGTTGGAACCATTTCTGCTACAAGTGGAAATCGCCTACAAAAAGAATTAGTCGGTTTAGATGTCCCTACCTTAAAAGACGTATGGGCAACGGCACCTTATTTACATGATGGAACTGCTAAAACGCTAACAGAAGTATTTACAGTTCATAATCTGAATGATGCTCATGGAGCAACTTCCTCTCTAAATGCTAATCAAATAAAACAGTTAGAGGCATATATTAAACAGATTGATGGATCAGAAGTAGCTCAGGAATCTCAACAAATACTAAAAATATCTTCGCCTGAAGATGGTATGAATATAGATAAAGCAGATCCGATAAAACTGAGTGTAGAAACTAATATTGAAGGTATTACTAAAGTTCAATATTTTGTAGACAATAGTATAATTGACGAGGTAACCGCTGCACCTTTTGAGTCAACCTGGACTCCTATAATTTGGAAGACCTATTCAATTTCAGCAAAGGTGTTCTACAATAATGGGAATACAGCTTCTATTACTCCAGAAGCTACCATTAAATACAAAAACACAATTAAGGTGATGTTTGTTGTTGGAGATAAAAACAACTTAACGTCAGAAGATCAAAGGATTAAATCTCGTTTAGAACAAAAATTAGGATTTACCATTACGCTCTTTTCTGATGAAGAAGCTACAGGCCCTCAATCAGCTAATCCATTTGATATGGCATTAATTTCTTCTACCGTAGATCCTAGAGAATTGGGTAATGATTTAGAAGCAGCAAAAATCCCATTAATGACTTGGAATCCATTTATGTATGGAAAACTAAGAATGACTTCTGGAGAATTGAATACAGGCTATGGTATCACACAAGATGGATTCTCTACAGTTACAGTTTCTGATCCCACACATCCTATGGCGGCAGGTGCAGGAGTAAATACGGCTTTGTATTCTATTACCCAAAGTCTACCTTTTGGAAATCCCACAGCGGAGGCAATTATAATCGCCAAAGCAGGAACATTACCAATTTTGTTTGGATACGAAGCAAGTTTGTCAATTCCTTCGAGAAGAGTTGCATTTCCACTTAGAGATCAGTTTATGCATTTATTGACGGATGAAGGGTTGGATATGTTCGATGCGGCAGTATTATGGACACTTCATGGTGGAGATTCGGATACGCCAATAGGTCCATTGCCAGATTTATTTTTTAAATCACCTATAGATGGAGAGCTGGTCAACGCTCCTTTAAAAATAAATTTCGAAACAGAAGGTTGGGAATTACCGTCGCAGCAATACAAACTAAGATTCAAAATTGATGGACAAGATAGAGGTTTAATTGCTTCAGAAGGAGAGTTTACAGATGGTACAGCACTATCAGAAGGACCTCATGAATTATCATTACAAATGGAGCGAAGTGATAATTCTGTAACGGATTTAGGCGAAACAATTACTGTTATTGTAACGAATGATCCATTACCTGAAAATCCAACTGCGATTATTCAATCACCATCAGATGGTGGATTAGTAGGACCTGATTTCGAAATAGAATTTTCTACTTATAAATGGGATATTACCCCTGGTGGACAGCATGTGAAATATTTTGTTGATGGCGTAGAGCAAGGTTCAATGTTTGAGGTAACACCAATACCTATTTCTGGGTTATCAGAAGGTGTACATACGATAGTCTTGTCTCTGGCTACAGAAAGTGGAGAAATTACTGGAGATTCAGCGGAGATAACAATAACTGTTGATGAACGATTTAATAATCTTCCGAATACAGATTTTAGCCTAGAATATAGAGATAACAGTTCTGGAGTATCTACGCCAGAATTGAAACCCGTATTTCAGATAGTAAGTGAATCATCAGAAAGTCATGCGTTAAGCGATTTTAAGATTAGGTATTGGTATACTCCAGAGAATACTGCCGCTATGAATTTCAATATAGATTACTCCGCTGTAGTAGGAACGGTTGGTGTCTTCGAAAACAATCTAGAAAATAGCTATCTAGAAATTGGTTTCTCTGCATCTTCCGGAAATTTAAATGCCAATAACAAGTCTGGTCAAATCCAAACTAGGTTACACCATTCAGGTTTTCAGACTCATAATCAGGGTAATGATTATTCATATGATCCTGGTAAAACTTCTTTGAAACCACATGTGTTAACTACATTATATTATAAAGGAGAATTAGTTTGGGGATTAGAACCTGATGGAGGAGAGATATCTAATAGAAAACCTACTGCAAATATCAGTACAAATGTTACTGATGGAATAGCACCATTATCCGTTGATTTTGATGCTTCAGGTTCGAGTGATCCGGATGGTGATTCTTTAACATATAACTGGGATTTTGGCAATGGAGACTCCGCTATCGGTGTTACAACTTCCTATACATTCTCTTCACCAGGAAATTACGAGGTGATACTGACAGTTGATGATAGTAATGGTAAGACTGATAGTGCATCTGTAATAATTACAGTAGAAAATACAACACCTATTTTGGTTGCTGATTTTTCGGCAACACCTATTTCCGGGAATGTTCCGTTGTTAGTAAATTTTGATGCTTCATTATCAAGTTTTCCAGCCGGTTCGGCAATTACATATATATGGGATTTTGGAGATGGAAACACTAGTAACTTGGATAATCCTTCGCATACATATATGTCATCGGGGTCATATGCAGCCACTCTGACTATTAGCGATGGAATACTTTCTAATACTTCAGATTCTATTACAATTACAGTTTTAGAAGGAAATATAGCTCCAGAAGCTAATTTCGTTATGTCTGTAACTTCGGGAATAGCACCACTATTAGTGAATTTTGATGCTTCTGCATCTTCTGATGCTAATGGCGACAATTTGGAATATGCATGGGATTTTGGTGATGGCACTTCAGGAAGTGGAGTGAATATCGAGCATACATATACCACTGTTGGAGAATATATAGTTACGCTAACAGTTAATGATGGAAACTTATTCGATAACCAAACAAATACAATAATTGTTAGTCAATCAACAGGAACACCTAACTGTAGTTTTGGAGTTCCTATGAGTACTCCGTTGTCCACTTTGTCTAATGCATCCTATGATTATGCATATGTTTTAGGAGAAGGAGGTCCAGATTTGAGTAATGTGACCAATTTTACAATCAATTGGGATTTACAAAATAATGGTTTATGGCAATGCTCTATGAATACCAATAACGGTAATCCCGGTTGGTGGATTGACTTGACAGCAAGTATAGTTGGTCAGACATTCAACCAAGTAGGGCCTACGATTACTTTTTCTGGAATGGGAATATCAAATTTTGATGGATCCTATGATGTAACTATGGATGGGAATAATTTAGTACTGGTTTCTAAAAGCGGAGCATACACTATATACTTCAGTAATGAAAATAGTACTCCAAATTGCGAAAGCTTATTTAAAGATCCATTTATAGAGAATGATTTGATTAAGATGAAAGCATTTCCAAATCCTGTTACAGATTACCTTACTGTAGAAAGTAACCAAGATTTAAAAGGAAGTTTGATCAGGATTGTAGATATAAATGGAAAGATCTTATTATCAAGAAATATTCAAAAAAGCCAAAAAACAATACAGTTGGATATGAATATGCTACAATTAGGAATGTACTTTATACAGATTAAGAACAATAAAAAAACAGTAATTAAACTAATTACTAAATAAAGAAATCACTGTTGGATCTATAAATAAAATAGATTCAACAATGATTATAGTATAAAAATCTAAAATACACTTAAAAAAAGAGTTTTATAACACCAAAAAAAGAAGGTGTTAGAATTGGGGAATTCACAAGTAAGAAGTAGTTGGAATAACAATAATCAATTTAAACTTAAATCGAAATTCAACACAACTAATTCTTTTAAAGATGAAAACTAACATTAAAACTTTATTAATAGCGAGCTTACTGTTCGGTATGCAATTACTCGCTCAAAAACAAAAAGCAGCTCCAATGGGATTTGTATATGCAGAAGAAGAAAAATTCATGCTAGATGGCAGGCCTTATTACTTTTCGGGAGCAAATGTGTATGATTTTTTTACATATGGATCTTCTAGCGGAGATATCGAAACACAATTCATGGACAAAGACCGTATCGATGAGCATATGCGAAGGTTATATGTCAATGGGATTAGAGTTGTACGATTATGGGGATTTAGTCATGAAGACTGGCATGGTTTTGAACCTCAAAAAGGAGTATATAGTGAAGCTCAATTTTCCTTGTTTGATTATATCATTAAATCGGCCGAAGCTAACGGAATAAAATTGATCATTGCATTAGAAAACTATTGGAATGA
Source organism: Aquimarina sp. BL5 (assembly GCF_003443675.1). NCBI lineage: Bacteria > Pseudomonadati > Bacteroidota > Flavobacteriia > Flavobacteriales > Flavobacteriaceae > Aquimarina > Aquimarina sp. BL5. The sequence continues at coordinate 5,113,489 of NZ_CP031963.1, forward strand.
TTACGGAGGTATAAAAGATCGTCTTAAATGGGAAGGTATTGATGTACAAGGAGCTGGAGAACACGATCAAGGACAGTTTTTTACCAATGCATCTGCTTTACAAGGATATAAAGATTATGTAGAATATTTTCTTACTCGTGTCAATCATTATGATAATGTAGAATATAGAAATGATCCTACGATTTTGGCGTGGGAATTAATGAATGAACCTAGGTATCAGGGATTTGGTGATGACGTAACTTCTGATGTTCTCAGAGCTTGGGTTGATGATATGGGAGCTTTTATCAAAGCGATTGATCCCAATCACTTACTAGGAACTGGCTTAGAGGCTCACGGGACAAAGTATAATTTTGGTGGAGACGAAGGGAATGACTTCATAAAAATCCATGAGTCTCCATATGTCGATTTTACTTCTGCTCATCCTTATATTAGAGAAAGTTGGTCCAATTTCACATTAGAGCAAACTATGAAATTGATGGAACAATGGGCGAATGAATCTCATAACATTATAAAAAAACCTTTGTATATAGGAGAATTCAATGTAGAGATCCAAGAACGTTTTGAATGGTGGGAAGAAATGTACGCTTTTATCGAGGAAAATAAGATAGGCGCGAGTGGTTTCTGGTGGTTTCCTGATAACAATACACCTAGAGATAAGTTTGGGGTATTCGAAGGTGATGTCGAAGTAGCTATTTACAAAGAACATGCCTTGAGAATGGAAGAAATGTCTGGTGGAGAAGCCATATATCTTTCATTATTATCACCTAAGTCTGGAGATACCTATGTCACAGGAAGTATGGTGCACATAGAAGCGAATTTGCTAAATGAAAATAATACTATTAAAAAAGTAGAATTTTTTAGTAATGGAGAATTGGTTGGAGAAGATACGACAGCTCCCTATGAGTTAGATGTATCAGGGTTGGCAGATGGAAACTATACGATTACTTCCGTAGCTACTGGAATTAATGGAATAACCAAAAATTCAACACCAAGGAATATTCAAATAGGAGGAAATGGTGTATTATCATTAGAGTATAAAGATGCTTCTGCAGATGCACTTACTAACGTAATCAAACCACACTTTAGACTTTTCAATAACTCATCACAGGATGTCGCATATTCAGATCTTAGCATTCGTTATTGGTTTGAGACAGAAGTTGATTTACCTCTCAATTTCTTTATAGACTACGCAATGATAGGAAGTAGTAACGTTAATGGACAAATTGTTAATATGGAAGGGAATAAACATTATCTAGAAATTACATTTGATCCTGCAACAGGAATTTTAGGAAGAAATGCGGGTTCTGGTAGAATGGAACCTAAAATAGCCAATAGCAATTGGTCCGAAACAGATCAAACAAATGATTACTCTTATGACGGTACCAAGAAAGAATTTGCAGAATGGGAAAGGGTTGCTCTATATCTTAATGGAAAATTAGTAAGTGGTATTGAGCCAGGAACAAGTGTCGATACTCCAACAGCAGTAATTAATGCATCTGCCATAACTGGAGACGGACCTTTATCCGTTACATTCGATGGATCCGGATCAACAGACCCAAATGGAGACATTCTCACGTATAGCTGGGATTTTGGAAATGGAGATACTGCTACGGATGTAATAACATCATATGAATTTACAGAATTTGGAGAAGCTGATGTTACGCTAACTGTAAATGATGGAAACGGAAATATAGATACCGAAACAATTACAATTACAATTACAGATCCAAATGTAGCTCCTGTAGCTAATTTTACAAGTGATATCGAAACCGGAATTGCACCAGTACTTATCACTTTTGATGCTTCATCATCGACAGATGTAAACAATGATGTACTATCATATTCTTGGGATTTCGGTAATGGCGATACCGCAATAGGAGTAATTGTTGCGTATCAATTTGAAACGGTCGGGGAATTCGATGTAAAACTTACTGTGGGCGATGGCAAAATTGAAGATTCAATAACAAAAAAAATAATAATTTCTGATGGAAACCCGGTTGCAAATATAGTAGCTGATGTGACCTCAGGTCCAGCTCCTTTAGAGGTTACATTCGATGGTTCCGGTTCTGTAGATCCTTCTAATAATTCATTAAGCTACTCTTGGGATTTTGGAGACGGTACAACAGATATAGGTCAAACAGTTGTTCATACTTTTGATACGGTTGGATCTTATATCGTAACACTAGAGGTAAATAACGGACAAGGAGGAGTAGATACGAATAAGATAACCGTTCAAGTACAAGAAATACTCCCAGTTTCTGATATATCATTAGAATACAGAGATGGAGGTAATGGTAGCGCAACTGATAATATGATTAACCCTCATTTTAGAATCTCTAATAATAGTGATCTCACAGTTTCTTATCAGGATATAACTGTCAGGTATTGGTTCACTTCAGAAGATAACAATAACCTTAACTTCTGGTGTGATTGGGCACAATTAGGAATAGGATTTGTCAATGGAGTTTTTGGTCAACAAAACGGTATAGATTATCTAGAAGTTTCATTTGATCCAGCTTCTGGAGCATTAACTCCTGGGCAGAATTCAGGACCTATACAAACAAGATTCGCCAAAGCAAATTGGAGTAATTTTGATGAAAATGATGACTATTCTTATAAGTCATCGCTTAGCGATTATCAGTTTAATAATGAAATGACTTTGTATGTAGAAGGAAACTTGGTTTGGGGAGCAGAACCTGCTGCTGCTTTAAGATCAATTGATTTGATAGAAAGTGTAAAAGTTTACCCGAATCCAGCTAAAAACCATATTAATATCTCAGGTTTTGAAGTTCTGGAAAAAACTGAAGTGAAATTAACAAACCTTGTGGGAAATGTAATTCGTAGTGCTAATCCAAAAGCAAGACAATCTATGATAACATTTTCATTAGATAACCTAGACAAAGGGATCTATATTTTGGAGATTAAAGATGTAGTTCAAAACATAATTTCTAGAAGAAAAATTGTAGTTAATAAATAATAGAAAAACAGACTATCGACATGGGTGGTTATAGATAATCAATCACCTATGTCATTTCTATATGATAGGAAGGACTTTTTTTTATTTGATATAAATTAAATAAAAGAGTAAGTGGAATAGATATACCAATTATTAAATTCCAAATTGGTTATCTAATCTAACGGATTCTATTAGGATGCTTACGAATAATAAAGAAATCAGTGCAGAGATAGGCAATGAGACTATTTTCGCGCTATAATCAAACTCAACAATTAGCAATGAAAAACAATCAAACTCTCAAAATCTTTTTTCGAAAATGTATATGGATACTTTTATTCATACTTGTGTCTTCCTTACACGCGAAAAATATTTATGTAGCAAAAAACGGAAATGATTCCAATTCTGGAACAGAATCAAGCCCATATAAGACAATTGCTAAGGCTTCTGCGGTAGCTCAAGCAGGTGATGTCGTTATTATTGGACAAGGAACTTATGAAGAAATAGTTAGACCAGCTAGATCAGGTCGTGCTGGTCAACCGATAACATATATTGCTAAAAATGGAGAAAAAGTAATTATCTCAGCAATGCAGGCTTTAAGTAGTTGGCAGAGAGATAATGGAGCAATTTACAAGATAAAAGTAGATTGGGATTTAGGCCAAGAGAATTTTGTCTTAAATGGCAATACCGCTATGGATTTGGCTAGGTGGCCTAATAATAAAGATGGAGATCCTTTTACTTTAAATTCTCGCAGGAATGATGGAGGTAGTGGAAGTAATGTAGTGAATGGTGCTTTTTTAACATCTTCACAAATACCTAATATAAATTGGTCAGGAGGATCAGTTTTCTTTTATGGAGATAAACCTGGATCAGGATGGATTGCTTGGAAAGCATTTATCAACAGTAGTTCATCAGGAAGAGTGAATTTTAAATTAGATAAAAACCCTGCTTGGATAAGAACTTTTCACGCACCTGCAGATAAAGGGGATTTTTATTTGGAAGGAGTAAAAGGGGCTTTAGATTATCAAAACGAATGGTGGTTTAATAAGCAGACAAAAGAATTATTTGTACAAATGCCTGGTGGGCAGGCGCCAGTTAATGGAGTTGTGCAAATGAGAAGAAGAACAACAACAGTAGATCTAAGTGGTAGAAGTTTTATTCATATCAGAAACCTCGCTGTTTTTGGGGGATCCATCAATATGCCTAGAAATTCAAACAACAATGTGATTTATGGTGTTTCCTCTTTTTATGGGAATCATACACTTGGAGTTCAGAAAGGATTTTCAGCCAATAAACAAAGTGTTTTAATGGAAGGGAATAATAATACTATAGAACGCTGTGAAATAGCTTTCGGTGCTGCTAATGGTATTAAAGTTAGTGGTGATAAAAATAGAATTCTTAATTCTAGAATTCACGATTTTAATTATATCGGTTCTTATGATGCGCCCATTAATGCAAGAGGAGGAAGAAATACCCTTTTTAAAGGAAATACAATTTTTAGAGCCGGAAGAGATGGTATTCAATTTTTTAATAATAGAAGTGAGTTTGCCTATAACGATGTATACAGGTCAAACTTAATTAATGATGATTGTGCCTTACTATACACAGTAGGTGGTCCGCATCATGGGGAGATTCATCATAATTGGTTTCATGATAGTGAAGGTAGAGGGAAATTAAGAAAAGCTGCAGGAATATATTTAGATAATGATGCAGAGGCATTTTCGGTTCATCATAATGTAGTCTGGAATGTAGAATGGACTGGAGTTCAAATCAACTGGAATGGTAAGGATATTGATATCTTCAATAATACTTTAGTGAAAACTAAAGGAGGAGCGATGGGAGCTTGGCATAAGGCGGGAACAGCTTTTTCTAATGTTAAGGTATGGAATAATATTGCTGATGTTAGAACGGAAGATGACCCTTCTACTCAGGAAGATGAAGGTACTTTCGAAAGAGATGCGGATAAACAAAATAATGTAATTACACAGTCAGGTTTTACTAATTATAACGGAAATAACTTCACATTAAAATCTAACTCACCTGCGGTAAACGCTGGTAGAAGAATATCAGGCATAACTGATGGATTCGTTGGATCTGCACCAGATGCTGGAGCTTATGAATTCGGAGGAGAAAATTGGGTTCCTGGAGTTAATTGGAATCCTGTTTTGGGTCCGACAGGAAACGGTTGCTACGGATTACCAGGTGAAGACTGTAATGATACAACTGTTCCTGATGAGATAGCATTTGTAAATGCGGCAACAACAATTCAACCTCAAACATCGTATGATTTTAAAGTGAATTATAGTGCTTCGGCAAATAGAGAAATTGTAGTTGAATTTTGGTCATCCACAGGTTGGTTAGGTCAGCAGATGGTAACCGTGAATGCAGGTACAGGAACAGCAAATGTGACGGTTGATTTGGCATCTGCACCAACTCTAGGTGCTGGATATATCTACAAAGCACATATAAGACCAGTGGGCACTACCTGGCAAGAAGCTATCGATAGAGACCAGGTGGATAATGTAACTGTTGCTAACCAAACATTTGCGGATAAGGTTTCCTTTAGCAATGCACCAACTACTATTGTACAAGCAACTTCGTATTCATTTGATATTAATTATGAGGCTTCAACAGATAGAGAAATTATAGTTGAGTTTTGGTCTTCTACCAATTGGATAGCTCAGCAAAACGAGATTGTTCTTAAAGGAACAGGTGTAAAAACGATTACAGTAAACCTTCCTAGTCTACCACAACCAGGATCTGGGTATGTTTACAAGGCACATATCCGTCCCTTAAATACTTCTTGGCAAGATGCAATTGATCGAGATCAAATAAATAATGTAACGGTAAGTGCTCGTTTTACCCAGCTAATCCCAAATGGTATTTATTATATAGAATCTCCTCAGAATAATGAAAGATTATTAGCTCGCGCTTTAGAAAGTCATAGTGCCAGAATGCATAAGCCAGCGAATTTTGATGATCAGAAATGGGAGATTAGGCATATTAGTGATAATTCATATACCATTAAAAATTTAGGAAACAACAGATATTTAGAAGTTCCTTATGCTCGTTGTGAAAATGGAACCAATGTCGCCACTTGGACCGATGATGTAGATTCTCATAAGAAATGGAAAATCGTTAAGAATGGTAATGATATTTATGGGGTAAAACCGATGCATTGTCTTTCTAGAGCATTAGATAGAGCCGGAGGAGTAGTTGGTGCGAATGCAACTATTTGGGACTATAATAATACAAATGCGAATCAAAAATGGAAAATAATTTCATTGGGTAATAGAGAAAAACCAGATGAAAAAGTTACTGCCCCTTTATCTGTTTATCCTAATCCATCAACGAATTCTATTACAATTCAGGGAGTGGAAGCGAACGATATTTTAATCATATATGATTTAATGGGTAAAATTATTAAACAAACTAAATCAACATCCAATAACGAATCATTGATCATCTCAGATATAGCATCTGGTGTATATATTTTATCGGTATTTGGCAAAAGCAAAGTGCAATTTATTAAAGACTAAATATAGCATTATGACTCATTCTTGTAGCATAATTAAAATACAGATAAACAGTTGATTAAGGGCTGAAAAACAATAGTTAATGTATTAGGCCAAGAAATCTATTTGATCCAACAAAATGACAGAAATGGCTATCATAAATTGATCTAAGCGTTTTCGAATTCTAGATATATTTTAACGAATTCTATTTGATTAAAGACACTTAATAGTTTTATTAAAAGCAATAAGCTGATTGGATAGTAAATTCGAAAAAAATAAATGTATTTATTACATTTTAAAATTATTGAAAAGACAGTTGTTTGTTTTTTTTAACATAAAATTTAGAGTTAGAAAAAACATCCTGTTGAACACGTAAACACACATATTAATTCTTAAAACCAAACACACACAAAACAATTCGTATTATGAAACTAACTAAACTCAACATTTTAATCGCTTTTTGCATATTTGGATTTGTTTCCAACATGTTAGCGCAAAACCGACCCTTCTTTAATAAGAACAAAGACATTTTAATTGCTCAATTTGATAGTAAACCTGATCCAGATGACATTCATGCGCAAGCTGCTTTGGGTAGTATGTTAGCGCATTCAGATCTCGATGGAGTTAATGCTTTTGGTGTAGCAGGAGCTTATGGAAGACAAGGAGGACAATTTATTGACTCTGATCAATTATTCGAAATGGTATTTGGTACAGGTAACTGGACCGATGCAGATGCAGATAGAAGTGGTTCTATAAAAAGAATCGCTAACAAAGTTATCCCTATTCTTAACGGTGGAGGTAAAGTTTGGGTGCAAGAAGCAGGTCAATCAAATATCACTCGTGATTGGGTGATTGAAGTACAAAAAAGTGTAAACAATAATGTTGTAAAAAACAATGTCATTGTAGTACAACACAGTGAATGGAATCAGAATCTTGCGGATAATACGTCGAACTCACCTGCTTCAAATCCCGTGGTATTAAATTTCGTTAGAAACAATACAACCTATTTTTATATTGATGATGGTAACGCTCCTTTTGGTGGTTTTGGTGATCACGGACCATGGGGAACTCCAGAATATAGAAGTAGAGACCAAAAATGGTTAAATCAGGCATTAAGTTCACCAAATAATAAAGCAAAACAATTATGGACCGAAGCAGAAAGAGTAATTGCAATTAGGTATCCTAATGGAGTTCCTTACGATTGGTCATTTATGAAAAATGGGGGACTTGATTATTCAGACTGTGTAGAAAACTGGTGGATATTTAATATTGGCAATAAAGCCGATAGTGTGGACAAATTTTGGAACAGATATGTTGTTAACACAACAGGATCAAATCCTGATCCTGATCAATGTGTGGCTTTAGAACAAAACGGAGTTGTAGCAGTAGAAGCAGAACATTTTGATAGCCAATCTAAAACAAATGATAGAAAGTGGTACGCGCAGGATGGTAATACTGCTACACCAAGCCCTGATCCTGATCCTGATCATTCTTCTGGTGCAAGTAGTGGAGGGTATTTAGAAATTTTGCCGGATACCAGAGTTACACACGGTGATCCACTTGTAAATGGAGTTAGTTTTAGTAATACTCCAGGACAAGTAGCAATTATTAATTATAAGGTGAAGTTTACGACTCCAGGAAAATACTTTGTTTGGGTACGAGCACATTCTACCGGATCAGAGGATAATGGAATTCACGTAGGGATCGATGGGAATTGGCCAGCATCAGGAGCTAGAATGCAATGGTGTGCAGGTAAAAACCAATGGACCTGGGAGAGTAAACAACGTACGAACGCAAACCATTGTGGAGAAGCAGAAAAAATATATATAAATGTACCTTCTGCTGGTGTTCATACGATTTCTTTCTCTATGCGAGAAGATGGATTCGAAATCGATAAGTTCGTGTTATCTAAAAGTTATACAAAACCAACAGGAAATGGTCCTGATGAAGTTTTAGTAGATTGCGGTGATGAAAACAAACCACCACAAGTTTCAATAACATCTCCTGCGAATGGAGCTAGTTTCCAAATTGGTCAGACTATTCCTTTAGTAGCAAATGCATCCGATACTGATGGAACCGTTTCTAAGGTTGAATTTTTTATCAATAATAACTTGACCGCTACTGAGCAAGCAGCACCTTACGACACTTCTACTACAATTACCAATCCAGGTAACTATGCGATAACAGCCAAAGCAACTGATAATAATGGAGCTGTTACTACGTCTCAATCTGTAAATATCACAATTAAAGATGATTCAGTACCGCCAACAGATGCTATTGATATACCAGGATCTTTTGAAGCAGAAAACTTTGAGATAAAGTCAGGTAGTGTGCGTATAGAAAATACGCCTGGAACTACTGCTGGTAAAAACTTAGGGTTTATTGTAAATGGAGATTTCGTTGATTATGCTGTAAACGTGGAGTCCAGCAGTGAGTATACGTTTGATGTTTATGCTTCGAGTAATGGTGCAGGAGGAAAAGTTGATATCGTTGAATCTGGAACTGTTGTTGGTTCTATAGATATTCCTGTAACAGGACAATGGCATAGTTATAAGAAGTACTCTACTACCGTTTCTTTATCATCAGGAGAGAAAGTACTTAGATTATCGTTTAATGGAGGATCTGGATACCTATATAATATTGATAAGGTTGTAGCAACAAAGATTCAGTCTGTGGAACAAACAGCTACTTTATCTCCAATACATGATGCATATTTACAAGGATCAACACGATATAATGTTGATATGCTTCGTATTGAACAAAATAAGCGTTCAGGATATTTAATGTTTGACCTTTCCTCTATCAATGGAACTATTACCCAAGCTGATCTTAAGTTTACGGTATATTCTGATGCAGGAAATGGAAATGTAAGCGTTAGTAAAGGTAATAGTAATAATTGGACAGAGACGAATTTATCTAACTCCAATAAACCAGGAAAAGGTGTTCAATTAGGATCATTAAATGCTAATTTCCCAGTAGGAAGTACCAAAACAATACCATTAAAGACAGCCCAGATTTCAGGTAATAAACTTTCGTTAATTATAGATGCGCTTTCAGGTAATGATTTTGCATTTGCATCTAAGGAAAACGGATCGGTTACACAAGCTCAATTAGTGATTACTTATGATACTAATAGAAATGCTAGCCTTGATAATGTAAATGATAATATTACTTTCTATCCAAATCCGGTAGTTGATATAATTAATATTTCTGGCGAAACTGCTGGTAAGACTATTAAAATGTATAATACTATTGGGGTTCTTGTTAAAGAAGTAGTGCTACAAGAAAGTCAAAACACGATTGATATTAGTGATTTATCATCAGGAATTTACATCGTCAATATTTTAGAAGCTGGTAAAACGAATAATATTCTTTCTGCTAAGAAAGTATTAAAACGTTAAACAAATCCCTTTAATAATTATCAAATCGGTAATGAAATTTTAGGGTATAGAAGAATAATAAACGATGGATAATGATATCGTTTGCTATTAACTTTGGAGATAATAACACAATCCGAAAATGATTAATGATCATTTCTAGAATTGTGTTATTATTTCTCTTCTTAAAACTCTTTAGATTTTATTCGAATTGATAAAATAAATATGTTTTTAATCATGAAAAATAATATAAATCCATTTTTAACCTTGTTGTTATGTTTTGTAACAATAAGTGTTTTTGCACAACCAACTCCTCCTGCCGGAAAAAAGTGGGAGAAGATAGATATAATGTCGGATGAGTTTAATGGTTCGTCTCTTAATAGTTCTAAATGGGCTATAAATGACCCTCAATGGGAAGGAAGACGACCTGCTAGATTCGAAACATCCTCAGTGTCAGTTGGAGGAGGGGACCTTAAAATCTCAGCTTCTAAAAAAACTAATGCTTTTGGCGGATGGACTCATAATGGAGGTCTTGTAAGATCTAAAACCAGACAGAAATTTGGGTATTATGAGACCAGAATGAAAGCGAATAAAACTTTTATGTCTTCTACTTTTTGGTTGATCAATAAAAGAAATGAATTTACAGGTTGTGATGCCAGAGTAACAGAACTCGATGTAACAGAGAATGTTGGAGCTAATACAGGAGGGAAACCTTGGATCAACCAAAACATGAGAACACTGAATGCTAATACACATAGTAGAAGGACAAGTTGTAATAGCACGCCAACTGGTATTAGAGGGAACAAAGCCGAAATAGGTGAATTCGCATATCAAGGATATCATACTTATGGTGTTTGGTGGAAAAATGAAAAAGAGTTATTATTCTATTTAGATGGTAAATTTGTGTTCCAAATTACTCCAGCTGCAGACTTTAGTCTTCCTATGTATTTACGAATGGTAGTGGAGACATATGATTGGAATCCTCCAAAAGCAGGACAAGATGGTATGAATGATTCTCAAGCTAATCGTACTACTTATTATGATTGGGTTCGTTCATATAAATTAGTTGACGATAATAATCCAAATAATCCTCCATCAGTGGCAATTACAGCTCCATCAAATGGTGCTAGTTATGAAGTTGGTCAAAGTTTTTCTCTAACTGCAGATGCATCCGATGCGGATGGTAATATTTCTAAAGTAGAATTTTTTGTAAATAATAATTTGATAGCTACCGAACAGGTTTTACCATATGAAACCTCTACATCGCTAGCTAATCCTGGTAATTACGTAATAACGGCTAAGGCTACAGATAATAACGGTGCAGTTACCACATCACAATCAGTAAATATTACTATTAAGGATGACTCTGTTCCACCTGTAGATACTATTAGTATTCCAGGATCTTTTGAAGCTGAAAATTTTGAGTCAAAATCAGGTAGTGTTCGTATCGAAAATACTCCAGGAACGAACTCTGGTAAGAATTTAGGATATGTTAAAAATGGAGATTCTACAGATTACATTGTAACTGTTGACGCAACTAGCGAATATACTTTAGATGTTTATGCTTCTAGTAATGGTGTAGGAGGTAAAGTAGATATTCTGGAATCAGGTTCTGTTGTGGGCTCGATAGATATTCCAGTTACAGGACAGTGGCATAGTTATAAGAAATTTTCTACAACTGTTTCTCTGTCTTCCGGAGAGAAAACTCTTAGATTATCGTTTAAAGGAGGTTCTGGGTATCTATACAACATAGATAAGGTTGTGACGACAAGGATTCAGTCCGTAGAGCAAACCATTACGCTATCTCCAATCCAAGATGCATATTTACAAGGGGCTACTCGGTATAATTCTGATATGCTTCGTATTGAAAAAGACAAACGTTCAGGGTATTTAATGTTTGATCTTTCTTCAATCAATGGAACCATAACAAAAGCGGATTTTAAATTTACGGTGTATTCTGATGCAGGAAACGGTAATGTTAGTGTTCATAAAGGAAATAGTGATAATTGGACGGAAACTAATTTATCTAATTCTAATAAGCCTATAAAAGGGATTCAATTAGGAACGTTAAACTCTAATTTCCCAATAGGTAGTGCTAAAACAATACCATTGAAAACAGCACAAATTTCAGGAAATAGGCTTTCATTAATTATTGATGCACTTTCAGGGAATGATTTTGCATTTGCATCCAAAGAAAATGGATCTGCTGCTAAGCCTACGTTGGTTATTACATATACAACTAATAGAGCTAATGCTATTGTAGAGAATGCCAATGATATTAAGTTGTATCCTAATCCAGTTGTAAATACAATTAGTTTTTCTGGAAATGATATGACAGGTAAAATCGTTAAGGTATTTAATGTTACTGGAGTATTAATGAAGGAAGTTACCCTAACAGAGAATCAGAATGCTATAGATGTAAGTGGTCTGTCATCAGGATATTATATTATCAATGTTTTAGAGGCAGGAAAATCGAATAAAATAATCACTTCTAAAAAAATGATTAAACAATAATTCAACCACAAACTCAACTTTGAAAAAGGCTGTCTGAGTAAGACAGCCTTTTCTTTACATTTAATAAATAAATGAGATTTGAATTATATTTTGATTTGAAGATAAAAGATAGTATTTGATTTTTTGCTTCTACATGTGAAATAAACTTAGTATTGCTATAATTACGATAAGCTTACTGTGTAAATATTATGGTCATTTGTAGGAATTTTTATAAAGAAATAGTAGGATGTTCTTATCACTATCTTAACAACGTAACATTAAATGAAAAACTTTACAATAATCAATTTATACCTTTCGTTTGAAGGCTATTATTCAAACAAAGAACATTTAACTAACAAATTGTAAACACAAATCACTTTTGAAATGAAAAAAAATCAACAAAACTTATTTTTATTGTTTTTTACATTATGCTTTGGGCAATACATTATTGCACAACACAATTACGGAGAAGCATTACAAAAATCAATCTTATTTTATGAGGCACAACAATCAGGAGAGCTTCCAGATTGGAATAGAATTAACTGGCGAAACGATGCAGGTGTAAACGATGGTCAAGACGTAGGACTAGATTTAACCGGAGGATGGTTTGACGCAGGAGATCATATCAAATTTGGTTTTCCTATGGCATTTTCTGTAACTGCATTAAACTGGGGTTTTCTAGAATACAAAGACGGTTATGATGCTGTAAATCAGACGGAACACTTTAAGCGAAACATTAAATGGGTAACTGATTATTTTATTAAATGTCACCCTACTAAGTTCGAATTTTATGCTCAAGTTTCTAAAAAAGGACAGGATCATAGTTTTTGGATGCCAGCAGAAATGATAGATGTTCATCCTCAATATGGACAAAGAGAATCTTTCAAATTAGATACAAGTCATCCAGGAACAGAGGTGGTTTGTGAAACGGCAGCTGCATTAGCATCCGCTAGTATTATTTTTAAAGATAGCGATCCTACCTATAGCGCTACCTTATTACAACACGCTAAAGATTTATATGAATTTGGTGAAACTTATAAAGGAAAATATACAGAAGAAGGTGGAATTCCTGCTGTAGGGACATATTCTTCAGGTGGATATGAAGATGAATTATCTTGGGGAGCATTATGGCTGTATAAGGCAACAGGTGATAATACATATCTTCAAAAAGCAGAAGCAAATTATTCTGAACCAGATTATTTATGGAGCTTTGTTTGGGATGATAAAAGATATGGGAATATGGTTTTATTGGCTCAGATAACAGGTAAACAAAACTATATAGATAACGTAGAAAGACATCTTCAATTTTGGGTTGACAATGGAAATGGAGTGACATACTCTCCAGGAGGTCAAGCGCACCTAACTCAATGGGGATCATTACGTCATTCCATGAATGCAGCTTTAACAGCCTTGATCTATAGTGATAATATCGATTCTCCTAATAAGCAAGTATACCATGATTTCGCAGTGGACCAAATTAAATACGCATTGGGAGATAACCCTAATAATAGAAGTTTGGTTACTGGTTTTGGGGTAAATCCTCCAACTAAACCACACCATAGAGGGCAGCATTCTAGTTGGACGAGAAGTGAGAGTATTCCAGAAGAGTCTAGGCATACTTTGTGGGGAGCTCTTATGGGTGGACCAGGAAGCCCTGATGATGTTTTTGTCGAAAATCGTTCTGATTTTCAAGCAAACGAAGTGGCTTGTGATTACAATGCGTGTTATCAGGGAGTATTAGCAAGAATGGTAATGGAATTTGGAGGAACAGAATTAAGCAATTTTCCACAAGAAGAAACAGCTGGGGTTGAGTTTTTAAATGAAACAAAGATCAATAGTGAGTCCGGAAGATTTACCGAATTAGCAATCTGGCTGAATAATAGATCAGCTTGGCCTGCGAGAATACCTGGTAGTCTTACAGCTCGCTATTTTATTGATATTACTGAAGGAGTAGCTGCAGGATATACTCCTGATGATTATGAAATTACAGCTAGAGGTAATGGAAGTGCTACGGGAGGATTACAACCTTGGAATCCTGAGAATAATATTTATTATGTTGAAGTAGCTATTGATCAAAATAATATGCCTTTTCCTGGTGGTCAAGGAGAGCATAGGAAAGAGATTCAAGTAAGAGTTTCTGTTCCGAATAATGCCCCGGAAAATGCCTGGGATCCTCTTAATGATTTTTCTTATGATGGTTTAAGCAATACTCTTATTGAATCAGAAAGAGTCCCTATTTATGCAGATGGAGTATTAGTTTGGGGAATTGAACCTTCAGCTTCGTTATCTGTAGATGAATTTAATAAATCTGGACTTGTAGTATATCCAAATCCATCAGAAGATGTATTAAATCTATCTGGGAATACTTCAGTATTGCAAAATGGAAAAATTGTAGTTTCCGGAATTTTAGGTAATACTATTTATAGTAGATCGTTAACAAATACCATTGCCGGAAGGGTAACTATCAATACATCTGATTTTGCATCTGGGATTTATTTTCTTAACGTAATTACGGAAGAAGGGAAGCGTTTGACTTCTAGATTTATAAAGAAATAGCAAAGACTAGTAGCAAACAATCGATAAAAACTATAACAAAAATTAAAGCTGAACGATGATATCATTGTTCAGCTTTTTTAAGTTTTAGGATATTTCTGCTACCATTTTTGATATGAAAATTTTGTATGTAGATTCTGTATTTCATATTAAATTATGAAACGAATTCTTTTTTAATAGTAGCGTATTCTAGTTTTGAGACTTCAAATAATAACTTTAAATCATAAGTTGGCTAATTAGCGAACTACTTTAGCGTTTTGATAGATAGAATTTAGTAAAACTAACTAAATTGTAAAACGAACTCAACTATAGAAAAGGCTGTCCATAAGAACAGCCTTTTCTTGTGCTATAAAGTTGCGTTAATGATTAAATATTACAATCTGGAATCTCCTTATCTTTGGCAGCTCTAAAAAGAAATAATGTTACAACAATACACAAAAGAATTTAATTATAATCTAAGATTGGCAGCACCGGTTATGCTGGGAATGTTAGGACATACTTTTGTGGGATTAATTGATAACATTATGGTTGGGCAGTTGGGTACCGCAGAATTAGCTGCAGTATCTTTAGGAAATAGCTTTATGTTTATTGCCATGTCATTAGGAATTGGATTTTCTACAGCAATTACACCTCTTGTAGCAGAGGCAGACGGAGAGGATAATTTTAATAAGGGTAAATCCGCATTTAAACATGGATTGTTTCTATGTACTACATTAGGAGTAATTTTGTTCCTTGGAGTATTAGTCGCAAAACCACTAATGTATTTAATGAAACAACCGGTTGAGGTTGTAGAATTGGCAATTCCTTACCTGGATTTAGTTGCTGTCTCCCTAATTCCTTTAATAGTTTTTCAGGCTTTTAAACAGTTTTCGGATGGATTATCTATGACAAGGTATCCAATGTACGCAACTCTGGTTGCTAATATTGTAAATGTAGTTTTAAATTATTTATTGATTTTCGGAAAATTCGGTTTTCCTGAGATGGGTATTGTTGGTGCTGCAGTCGGTACATTAGTGTCTAGGTTAGTTATGGTATTATTTTTATGGATTTTTCTTAAATACAAAGAAAAGTCAAAAGCGTACGTTACCCAGATTAAATTCTTCGTTCTTCAGAGTAGTATGCTAAAAAAAATAGTAACATTAGGTTTCCCTTCTGCATTACAGATGTTTTTTGAAGTTGCAATTTTTACTTCGGCTATTTGGATTTCAGGAATTTTAGGTAAAAATCCACAAGCAGCTAATCAAATAGCGTTAAATCTATCGGCAATGACCTTTATGGTTGCTATGGGATTGAGTGTGGCGGCGATGGTTCGTGTAGGGAATCAAAAAGGACTGTTGCAATATAAAGAATTAAGA
This sequence comes from Aquimarina sp. BL5, assembly GCF_003443675.1. NCBI lineage: Bacteria > Pseudomonadati > Bacteroidota > Flavobacteriia > Flavobacteriales > Flavobacteriaceae > Aquimarina > Aquimarina sp. BL5. The sequence goes on from NZ_CP031963.1 coordinate 5,129,735, forward strand.
AGAATTGCATTTTCAATTTTTTTACTAACGTTTTTTATCGAAATTGTATTTGCATTATGTTTTGTTATTTTTAATAATCTATTGCCTGAGATTTATTTGGATGTTAAAGATGTAGAGAATTTTGCGGATAATACAGAGGTAATCGGTATTGCAGCTAAACTTTTAATAATTGCTGCGTTGTTTCAGATATCTGATGGTATACAAGTGGTTGTTCTTGGAGCACTTAGAGGTTTACAGGATGTAAAAATCCCTACTGTAATCACTTTTTTTGCATATTGGGTTATAGGTTTTCCGATTAGTTATTATCTAGGTTTGTATACAGAATATAAGAGTTCAGGTATCTGGATTGGGTTATTAGCAGGATTAACAGCATCAGCGATATTACTTTACGTTAGATTTAATTATTTGAGTAAAGATTTGGTGCTAAAAAAAGGTAATGCAAAATCATTGTGATAATCTTTTTTAATAGCTACAATATAGATAGTTTTACTCCGTTTCTTTTTTTGGACTAGTTTTTGTTACTTGTCAAACTATATTTCATATTAAGAAATATTTAACTATATTTCGAATATAACTAAAACCGAAAAGAAAAGAGATGAATAGCCCAAAATCTAACCTTTACCTTTTGCTTATTGTAATTTTTGTTGTAGGCCTTAACGATAACGCCTTGGCACAGAATTTAATTCCAAATCCAAGTTTTGAAAACACAAATGCAGCAGTTAAAAAACTTAAACATGAAATGCGAAATTTTGGCGTTATTGCTGATTGGAAAGCATTGACAAATACTCCAGATGCGCATCACCCAGGAGTAAGTGAAGTGAAATTTGATCATAAAGCTCCAGGTTTTTTAAAACAATTTGGTCCACAAGAGCCTAGAACAGGAGAATCAAAAGTGGGATTGTATGTGACTAGCAATAATACAAAAGAATCTATTGTAGCTAAATTAGTTAGTCCTTTAAAAGCTGGGAAATACTATTACTTTCATATGTATGTATCTCTAGGAGAAGGAAGGGTTAGTAATTCTTGTACTTCTTCAATTGGATCATATTTTACAGCCAGAGTTCCAAGATTTACGGAAACGTCTAAATATAAATTACATATAGAATCATCAGAGATGATTTGCGATACCAAAGAATGGACTAAGGTTTGTGGGGTGTATAGAGCTAAAGGAACAGAGAAATATATATCACTAGGTTATTTCTCGGATAACCCTAATGGAAAATCATTAAAAGGTGGATCTTTTAATGATGCATACTACTACATAGATGATGTAGAGTTAAGAGAAATGCAAGATGTGAAAGGTGTAGATGTGGATAATATTTGTAATATGGCTTTAGACTTTTCTGATATTGAATATTTGATAGGCGAAAGTGAAGTGTATGAAGAAATTAAAGCTGTACTGGATTCTTACTTACAATATCTTAAGGTATTTAAATTTGATAGTATCAAGATAGTTGGACACGCTAATGATTCTGAAATTGAATTTGAAAATGAAATTCTTTCGGCTGCAAGAGCAGGTTTTGTTAGAGAATATTTGATAGAAAATGGAATTGATGAAACTCTGATAGAACATATTGGGATTAGTAATACAGAGCCTAAAGAGGGAGAAGGAATAGATAATACGGAGTTAGGATCTAATGCTAGAGTTCAGATTATAATAGAATAAATAGTAAGAAATAAGATAAATGTAGTAGAGAGGTAAATTTTAATTTAAAATTTACCTCTCTTTGTTTTTGCTACTTTGAATGTAAACTTCGTAGCTTTGCTTTACATAATTTATGATATATGAGTTTTCCAAAATTCTTATTAGGAGATAATACAGATTATCCAGACGCCATTTTTGTAATTCATACTGAGTTTCCTCGATTTATCATTAATCTAGAAAATGATGAAGTAGAATGGTTAGAAGAATTCGATAAAAGCGATGAAAAAGAATTAGAAAACGAAGCTGAAAGCCTATTTCAGGCGGCAAATGATTTTTATGATCGGGAGATCGAACGTTATGAAGATTAATTGATATTATTTTACTTAAAAATAGAAATATAAACTACTTGTACTTATGGAAGAACTTATACAATTAGATAAAGATCTGTTTTTATATCTTAACAATTTGGGAACACCCTTCTGGGATGGTTTTTGGTTATTTATGACCGAAAAAATTAATCAAGCACCTTTAGTGCTGATTCTATTATATTTCTTTTATAAGTATTTTGGACTAAAAGGAACCATTATGACACTTGTTGTGGTAGCGGCACTAATCACGGTATCAGATCAATTATCTAATTTGTTTAAAAATGTACTGTTTATGCGTCCTAGACCTTGTCAAATTGAAGGTGTTGGAGAATTCACTAGGTTTATAGCGGAACGATGTGGTCGACATGGATATTTTTCCGCTCATGCATCTACAACAATGGGAATTGCTTTTTTTACAGGATTAGTATTGCAAAAAAGATTGAAATACATTTTTCCATTGATGGTAATTTGGTCGGTTGTCGTAAGCTATAGTAGGATTTATATAGGTGTTCATTATCCTGGAGATATCATTACAGGTATGGCTATAGGAATTCTTTTGGGAGTTGGAGCATATAAACTACATACTTTTTTGATCAGAAAATATGTTTGATTTTAGAGTATGTTGCTTTTATTTTAAAATTAAATAGTATTCAGAGTTTATTATATTTCGATTCGTTTACCATCTAAGGTACCTCTATAGAATTTATTATTTTCCCAAATCAAAATTTCTCCATATTCTCCTTTTTTTAAATTTGAATCAACACTGTATATTAATCCATCAAAATGTGATAATACCCTTTTCATAGAGGTATGACCAACGACAATATGTTTCATGCCGATTCCATGTAAAATTTTTTGAGCCTTTTCTTTAGTGAAATCTTTATCTCGAAAATAACCTCTATACCAAATAGGCCCCTTTTTTTTTAGCATAAATTTTAAGTCATCATTTTTTAATACTGTTTCCTTATCATGATCAATAATAGAATGATGAAATAATTGGTTTACATTAGAAATATCATATTTTTTTTGGGTAAATTCAGGGGAGAACCCAGCATGGACAAAAGCAATATCATTAATAGCTATTGCTACGGGTTTGGTTCTAATCCACTCACCAAGAAGTGTTTCTTTTCCAAACAATTCTTTATAGGTTACACCCATTTGTTCAGAAACCCATTTGTACTTATTGTGTATGTATTTATCGTTTCCTTGTAAAATCATAACTTCATGATTTCCCAAAAGAAAATGTACTTTTCCACCAGCTTTTTTTGCTTGCTTTTCTAAATTGTAAACAAACCATAAACTTTCCGTGACTTTATCTCCTCTGTCAAAAATATCTCCGACAATTACAAAATGCCCGTTTCCATAACTCCATTCTCCTTTTTTATTGATGATTTTATTGGCTTTCATTAGATTTATAAATAAATCGTGTTGCCCATGTATATCACTTAGTATAGCTATTTTGGGAACGCAGTGAAATTTTTGATCATCATCAATGATGATTGATGGCTTAATCTCTACATATTTTGATTTGAATTCCTCACAGGTTTTAACTTCTAGTTTTTTAAAATTAGTATTAGAAAAGGTTTCCATATTTAGTTTCCCCCTAACAATCCATTTTACTTCTACACTATCACCTTTATAAAAAATATAAGGGCAATCATTTATTTCTTGGTAAACAAGCTCTTCTTCTAGAGTCTGAGCAAAAACATTATTATTATCCATTAGACATAGGACAAATAATATGATTTTGGTAAATGATTTTAATATCTTAAAACCTTGTTTGTTCATACTTTACAGATACGTGGTTCGAAATTTATGGAGAAGAAGATAATGAGATTTTTTTTAAAATTACTTTTTTGAAAAAATTATCGTTTGATAATTTTTTCTGTTTGTCTATTTTTTTGAATTATAAAATAGATACCAGGATTTAATGCAGACATATCTACAGTATCTGTAGTTCCTTGATCTATGATTTTTCCTTCGCTATCACTAAGAATCCATTTTGCAGAGTTATTTTTAATATATAATATTTCGGAGGTTGGATTGGGGTAAAGTATGTTAGTAGGAAGAGGTATATTGTCTATAGAAAGTATTTCTTGACATTCTGAAGGAGTAGAGAATTGAAGTCCAGTATCAAAATCTTCGTTTAGATTTAATACGATGTTTTCAAAAATTAGCTCTTCTCCTAAGATTGAAGTTACTCTTAGATTCATTGGTGATGCAATTCCAGAAGTTTCTATAAAAAAATTAAATAGCTCTCTGTTTGTGTTTTTCCAAGTGTTATCGGGTAGTTGATATTCCATTTTAGAGACTGCGTGGTTGATTTCTCTAAATTGGATAGCCGTCCAGAATTCACTAGATCCTTCTTTAAAATTAATTTTTATAGTTTCATTATTAGATATTGTTTCACAGGGTACAAACTTCCACGAAATTGGTACTCTACCATCGATAACATCAGCAATCATTTCAAAAGCTTCCATTGTCATATCTACATCACCAGAAGCACACTCTGGACAACGATCTACTACATTGAGAATAACACTTCCTTTTGCTCCAGTTACCTCGATACAAGCCCCACAAGCATTGCTGCCATCGTAATCAAAATTGTTTAAAGCACAATGCATATAATCACCTGTTGCTACTGGTAAAGAACAATTGCCAAAAGTACCTCCTGCTACACCATCATAAAATGTACCTTCGCCAGTATGTACAGAATTATTACACTCTTGTGCATAAGTGTTTGTAAAATAAATAGTTAATAAAAAGCAGAAGATGTAGGTGTATGATTTCATTTTTATGTAGTCAGGTTTTATTAATATTTAAAATGACTTAAGTAGAATGTCCTTAACTCCATTTTTTAAGTTTTACTTATTTTTAAATTTCTTCTTTTTTTTCTTTTTGCTGAAAAGTCTTTTTAAGAAATTATCGCGTTTTTCTGGTTGACAATCCAAATCCTCTAAAACGTTATCAGAAGTTTTCTCAAAACTACTTTTAGTAAAAGAATCAAAATTCGGGTCTTCATTCATCTTTTGATAGAGCTTGCCAAAAATAGGTAAGGCAGAATTAGCGCCTTGCCCCTGAGCTGTGGTTTTAAATCCAATAGCATAATTATCGTTACCAACCCAAGTTACTGTAACGAGTTTTGGTGTAATTCCCACAAACCAGCCGTCTTTATTATCTTGGGTAGTACCGGTTTTTCCTGCGATCTCATTTTTAAGGCCATAGGTGGTTCTTAATCTAGTTGCAGTACCTTTATCGACTGTGGATTTCATCATTTCTAACAATACCTGTCTAGTATAATCACTAAAAGCGGGTTCTTCAATAATTTTTGGTTCGAACGAAGCTATAAGATTACCTTGTTTATCTTCTATTCTACTAATATAAAAAGGTTGGACTCCTTTAGAATTGTTTACATAACTTGCATAAGCACCTGCCAATTCTTTTATTTTGATCCCGGCTGTTCCCAATGCTATCGAGGGTTCCTCAGGAAGTTCTTCTGTGATCCCCATTTTTTTTATCTGATCAAGCACCTTAGTAACACCTACTTCACCTATAACTTTTACTGCAATTGTATTTACGGAATTACTTAAAGCAGCTTCCAGGTTGTAATTTAGATAAGGATCTTTTTCTTCAGATCCGTTTTTTGGTGTCCAATCTTTTAGGTTGGTATAAGTAACTTCTTTTAATGGAAAATAAGTACAAGGTTTCATACCGTTTTCGATAGCAGCCGTGTATACAAATGGTTTAAAAGTAGAACCTACTTGTCTTTTACTTTGGGATACGTGATCATATTTAAAATATCTATAATCAATACCTCCCAAGTATGCTCTAACTGCTCCATTAGATGGGTCAATAGCAATCATTCCAGCATTCAGGAACTTTAGATAATGTTGTAAACTATCTCTGGTAGAGACTTTTCTAGTAATATTTCCTTCCCATTCGAATAGCTCCATCTCTCTTTTGACCGAAAAAGAATCTATAATCTGTTTTTGGCTAAGACCTTGTTCTTTATATTTTTGATAAACCGGTAATTGTTTCAGTGTATTATCGATCAGATTTATATTTGTGTTCCAAGGAGCTTTTTTACCATACTCTTTTTCATATGTTTTTTGTAGACTTTGTAAATGACCTTTCATTACTTCTTCTGCCAATGATTGCATTTTATAATCTAAGGTAGTATGAACGATTAATCCGTCTTTGTATATGTCATACGCGCTGCTATCCGCTTTTTTATATTTTTTTAAGATCTCATGAAGTTCTTTTTTTACTTCTTCTCTAAAGTAAGGAGCTAACCCAAGATCATGATTAAAATATTGATAATCCAGAACAATGTTTTGATTCATTATGCGATTTGCAACATCTTGAGTGATGTATTTATATTTTGTCATTTGTTGCAAAACAACATCTCTTCTTAACTGGCTACGCTCTGGAAAAAGCCTGGGATTGTAACTATGATTAGCCTTTAAACTACCAATTAATGTACAGGCTTCTGATAATGTCAGTTCTTTAGTAGATTTACGAAAAAACTTTTGTGAAGCGCTCTCGATTCCATATGTATTGTCTGGAAATGGAACAGTGTTGAAGTATTGAGTAAGAACCTCTTCTTTGCTATATATATCTTCAATACGTTTGGCTATAATAGATTCTTTAAGTTTATTAACTACAATACTAAAAATTCCATAATCTTTTCTTCCAAAAATGTTTTTTACTAACTGAAGTGTAATTGTACTTCCGCCTCCCGAAGATTTATCTCTAAATAAAATGGTTTTAAAAAATACTCTTAACAAACTTACATTATCTACACCATCGTGTTCATAAAAACGTACGTCTTCTGTGGCAATCAAGGCATCGATTAGGTGTTTCGGAAGATCTTCATAAACTATAGGCTGTCTGTCGTAAACGAAGTATTTGCCAATTAGACGACTATTTTTATCTAGCACTTGGGTTGCTTCAGCTTGCTTTAGAGAACTTAATTCATTCTCGCTTGGAATTTTTCCCCAAAAACCAAAATAAATACTTCCATAAAAAATAATGAAAACTAAAAAAAAGCTTCCGAAGGCGATTAATGGCCCCTTAATCCATCTTTTTTGTAATAATTGATGCATCATAGTTATATGACTACTCATAACGTAAAAAATGGCCGATTATTGAGTGGATAGCTATGATATGATTTGAGAATTTACTTTTAATTTTTATGTTCATAGCGTATCAGAAAAACGATTACTTTTTTTAAAGTTTATTTCTTAAAAGTTTGATTTTTTTATTTTAAATTGTAGTAGTTAATAATGTATCGTAATATCAAAGAAAATTATTTGAGGCATACCATAGAAATTGGCTTCAAAGTGTATTGTATAAAATAACATATAATAAAATCTTTTTTACTATTTATTAGTGAAGTAACCAACTAAATCTCCGCACTATGAAAAGAGTAATTGTTGACTACAAAAAATTGAACAAAGATATTTTGAATCTATTAGTAGAAAAATTTCCTGATGGCTACTCAGATCGGGATATTATTTATTTTAAAAATCATCATAATGACAGTATTGAGGCAGTAGAGGTAAAAACCGAGGATACTATTTACTTAGTAAAAATAAGTGAACGTCTTGCCGGTGTGATGCAAGATTATGATGATAATACCTCAGATACTGATGTTCCAGTTGCTGTTACAAATGAGCAAGTAGCGGAAGACGCAGATTTGGATGATTAACAGCTTTTTCTGTTTTAAAAATGTGCCTGAGTACATTTCTAAATGTCGTAAAATTATCTTCTAACTTTATTTATGATAGTATTTTTTAATACACTATCAATCAGTACTTCTGTTCACTAATAACTGTATGTAAGCGGATAAGCATGTAATGCTTTTCTAAATAGAGTTTTGCCAAAATCTTTAGGCCTCTTTAGGACATCACACATATAGAAATGGAACAAAAATCATTAAGTAAAAGAAGGTTTGCGAAATTGTTTTTAGGGTTTATCTATTTTTACCTGTTTATAGAGTATGTTAATTAACTTCTTTATATAATTAAACTCAACTATAACAAGCGAAATATGAAATTTAAAATTACTTTAAAAACTATTTTGTCAATGGTTTTGGTATTTAGTGCCGTATTAGTAAATGCACAGAACACCCAAAAATCAATTGCAAAATTGAAACAGCAAGCTAATGCCGTCTTAACCATTAACGAGAATTCTGGATTAACAGAATTTGTAAGATTTCCTACAGAGAAAACTATGCAAGTAAAGGGAGCAACCCTTGAGCAGAAGACAATAAATTTTTTGGAAGATTTTAAATCTCTTTATAATATTAAATCCGTAGAAAATTCATTGGTTATAGAGAAAACGAAGAAAGATAATTATGGATTAGACCACGTGATCTTAAAACAACAATATAATGGAATTCCTGTTTACGGAGGAGAGTTAAGATTTCATTTTGACTTAAATAAAAATATTACTTCAATAAATGGAAAAGTTGTACCTAATATTAAATTGAATACAACTCCCACTTTAAGTATATCCGAATCAAATTCAATTGCACTTTCTGCTATAAGAAGTCAAGGTTTAAATAAATCGGGAGCAGAATTAAAAGTAAATAAAAATACACTTTATATCTATCAAAAAGGTTTGATCAAAGGGGATACTGGAGCACTTTATCTGGTATATCATATAGAAGTAAGAAATGATAATGATGTAAGAGAGTATGTTTTTATAAATGCACATACAGGTGAAATAGTTGAACAAATAACCGGAATGGCACATGCTCTTGATAGAGTGTTGTATGAAGAAAATACTAGCAATCTTGTTTGGCAAGAGGGAGATGCTTTTCCTGGCATATTAGATCAGTGGCAACAAACTGAATTAGCAGCAGCAGAACATACCTATAATTTTTTTAAAAATGCTTTTGGGTATCTTTCTTATGATGGACAAGATGCACAGATGATAACTATTAATAATAATCCGAATATAAGTTGTCCTAATGCAAATTGGAATGGAGTGTCAGCTAATTATTGTACAGGTACTGCAGCAGATGATGTAGTAGCGCATGAGTGGGGACACGCGTATACAGAATATACTAGTAATCTAATTTATGCATATGAATCTGGTGCGATTAATGAATCGTTTTCTGATATCTGGGGAGAAACTATTGATTTGTTAAATGACTACCAAGACGAAGGAGAAGATGTTTCACTTCGTACAGGTTGTGATACTTCACTAAGATGGATGATGGGAGAGGATGCTTCTGCTTTTGGAGGAGCGATTAGAGATATGTGGAATCCTAATTGTGAAGGTGACCCTGGAAAAGTAATTGATTCCAATTATTTATGTGGTACGGCAGATAGTGGAGGTGTTCATATCAATTCTGGTATCCCTAATCATATGTATGCATTGTTAGTTGATGGAGGTACATTTAATGGACAGACAATTAACGCTATTGGATTAACAAAAGCTGCGCATATATTTTGGAGAGCGCAAAGTAATTATTTAACACTTGTAAGTAATTTTGCAAACTTAGCTGATGCTATTGAAGCTTCTGCTACCGATCTTATTGGTACTAATCTAGAAGGTCTTTCTACGACTGCTCCAGTTGGAGCTTCTGGAGAAATTATTACTGCTGCAGATGTGTTAGAAGTAGAGAAAGCCATATTGGCAGTAGAATTGAGAACGCCAAATAACTGTGGTTACCAACCATTATTATCTAATACAGGGACTGTTCTTTGTGACAACGCATCAACAAATGCTATCTTTTTCGAAGATTGGGAGACAGGAACTGATGGATGGACAATGGAACAACTTCCTGAAAATGCTAGTGATTGGGAATCAAGAGACTGGGCTATAGAAAGTTCTCTTCCTGAGGGACGTGAAGGAAAAAGTATATTTGGTACAGATCCGATTAATGGCGATTGTAGAGGCAACTTTCAAAACGGTATTATACGCCTACAGAGTCCAGTTATAAATATTCCTGCAGTGGCTGAAGGAGGTATTTTCGAGTTGGCGTTTAATCATTTAGTGGCTACAGAAGCTACTTGGGATGGTGGTAACATAAAATATAGTTTAGATGGAGGCCCTTGGACGCTAATACCATCCGAAGCATTTACTGAGAACCCTTATAATAATACATTAAAAACTGCTGCTGAAGGAAATGATAATCCACTTCAGAGTGAAAACGCTTTTACTGGCGCTGATGAAGGTTCGAATACAGGAAGCTGGGGAAGAAGTTTGATTGATTTGTCTTCTATTGGAGTAAACGATAATTCTACTATCCAATTTCGATTTGAAATGGGAACTGATGGATGTAATGGATTGTTTGGTTGGTATATTGATGAAATAATGCTTTTTAATTGTGCTCAAACAACATTATCGATAGCGGATAATGAGTTTATATCTAAAAATATTAGTGTATATCCGATTCCTTCAAACGGAATTGTTAATTTAAGAAAACTTACAAATATCAATTTAATAAAAGCGGAGATATATGATATTAACGGAAGAATGTTAAAGACAATTAATCTTTCTGATGTTACTGTCGAAAAAGCAATTGACATCTCTAATTTAACAAGAGGGGTTTACTTTATGTCTATTACTACAGAAAATATTGATGGAGTAATAAGAATAGTAAAAGAGTAAAGTATAGAATGCATTCTAAATAGTAGTTTAAACACGGCATAGTAACTTAAGTTATTATGTCGTGTTTTTGCTTTTTACAAAAAAATATAATAACTATAATTGATAAAGTTTTTTTACAACTTATCTACTAAGGGATAATAAATATCTAGCAGCCGCAAATGGAGTAATCTTATGTTGCTGAACGGCTTCGATTTGATTGGATAAAGCTTTTTTGATTGTAGGGTGATTATAAAAAGAGTTTTTTAGCTGTTCTTCTATAGTTTGTAATAACCAAAATTTATTTTGTTGGATTCTATTCTTTTCAAAATAACCATTATTAGAGGAGACTTCTAAATATCGTAAAATTAGCTCCCAAATTTCATCAATACCCGTATTTTTAAGGGCACTGCATACGAGTACTTCTGGCGACCAGCTGCTTTCTGCTAAAGGATATAAATGTAATGCTTTTCTAAATTGGTTTTTAGCTTCTCGTGCGGGTTTTAGGTTATCACCATCAGCTTTGTTGATAACGATCGCATCAGCCATTTCGATGATACCCCTCTTTATTCCTTGTAACTCATCGCCTGCTCCAGCTAATTTCAGTAAAAGAAAGAAGTCAACCATTCCGTGCACAGCAGTTTCACTTTGACCAACACCTACCGTTTCAATAATAATTACGTCATATCCTGCCGCTTCACAGAGAATGATAGATTCACGAGTTTTTTGAGCAACACCACCCAAAGAACTTCCCGAAGGAGAAGGTCTAATAAAGGCTTTAGGCGACCTTACCAATGATTCCATTCTGGTTTTATCACCTAAGATACTGCCTCCAGAAATAGTGCTGCTAGGATCTACAGCCAATACGGCTACCTTTTTACCCTTAGTAATTAGTAGGTTCCCTAAAGCTTCAATAAAAGTACTTTTACCTACACCTGGAACTCCCGTAATTCCTATTCTTATGGATTTATTTGAGTGTGGTAAACATTTTTCGATGAGCTCTTGGGCTTTTTTATCGTGCTTTTGCTGTCTACTTTCTACTAATGTTATTCCTTTGCTTAGAGATGTGGTGTTTTGTGAAATAATTCCTTTGAATATATCACGTATGGATACCTCTTTTTGTTGTAGTTTTTTAAATCGATCAATAGCATCCTGATTAGTTCCAGAAGGTATTTTAGAAGATTGATCTTGTTGTTCCATATCATTTTTATTCACAATGAAGCTTTATAACAAATTTATAAATTCATTTGAGTAAACTTGTTATTATTTGAGGTAATACAAAGAGAAAATCATTTACTTTAGTTTTATCGGAACTGCAATTGCCGTTTGATCCCATGCCAGATACATGATCGTAAAGTCATTGGCTTCCTGAAAATAAATCGAAAATTGTTCTATCACATTCAGTAATCGCTGAACTGGAACCTCTATAGTTAAGATATCATATTTGGGATCATGAGAAGGGTTTCCATCTGTAAAATTTACACCCCAATTATATTCACCACTATTAAAAATAACTTTCCACGAATTCTCACCTGGAATCGTCCATAAACTATAAGTACCAGCTTCTAATACGGTGCCATCCACAAGAATATCCTTATCAGTTGTAAAGGTGGTAGCCTCATTGGCTCCAGTTCTCCATACTTGATCGAAAGGAACTAAACCCCCAAAAATCACTCTTTCTTTTCTAAAAGGCCTATTGTAAAAAACAGTAAAATTAGCTTCTTTACTCTTGTGTGTTATTGTCTGTTCAGGACTATGTTTTTTGGTATTAGATATTAGTATAGATCTTCCCGCAATACCAATAATTATAATTCCGATAATAATGATGAGTGATCTTTTTAGAAGCTTTGACATATCTCGATATTTGATGATTAAAGATAATTTATTTTGCCTATGAAAGTACATATAATTGCTTACTTTTGGGCTCTTACTGCTAGTTTATGGTCGAAAAATCCTATAAAAAATTCACTTCAGATATTGTATTTACAAATGATACTTATGTGATCATTGGTTCGGGAGTTGGAGGCCTTTGTACCGCAGTTTTTTTAGCCAAAGCAGGAAAAAAAGTTGTAGTGTTAGAACAGCATTACACACCTGGCGGATTTACACATACCTTTAAAAGGCGGAAAGGTCTTGTTTGGGATGTAGGAGTACATTATGTGGGAAATATGAAAGAGAATTCGGGGTTAAGAAGGATCTTTAATTATTTGTCGGATAACAAACTAGAATGGGATCCAATGGGAGATCCGTATGATGTAGCGTATATCGAAGGTCGCAAATTTGAATTCGTTGGTGGTCAGGAAAATTTTAGGAAGAAGTTTTACGAATATTTTCCAAACGATAGAGTAGCTATTGATAAATACTTGAAATTACTGCAAAAGTCCACTAAAAAAAACCTTCTGTACTTTATGCAAAAGGCTTTTCCAAGTTTGTTAAGTATATTATTAGGACCATTATTTAGAAGGATTCAAAAACCGCTCGCTAGCAAAACAACATATGAAGTTCTCAGTAGTATAACGGATAATCAGGAGTTGATAGCAGTGTTATGCGCTCAATGTGGTAACTACGGATTGTCTCCTAAAGAGAGTAGTTTTGCATCCCATTGTATTGTGATTAATCATTTTATGGAAGGAGGTTACTACCCAAGAGGAGGTGCCAATCGTATCCATGAAACTATTGTTGATAATTTAGAATCACTCGGAGTTCAGGTATTTATAAAGGCAAGAGTAGAAAAAATTATTACCAAAGGAAAATCTGTAAAAGGGTTGTTAATTAATGGTAAGGAACACACGTGTAGGAGAGTCATAAGTAATGCAGGAGCCCGTAATACATTTCACAAATTACTTGACTCACCTGTTAATAATAAAAAGCATTTAGATTTCAATAAAATTAGTCCTTCTACCTGCCATCTATGTCTATATATAGGACTCAATAAAAGTGATGCGGCATTAAAGTTACCAAAACATAATATATGGTGGTATACGGATAAGGATATGGATAGTATTCTTAATGATAAAGATAATTTGTCAAATAATAAATTATCGTTTGCATACATATCATTTCCATCTGCTAAAGATAGCCTTTGGTCATCAGAACATCCGGATAAAGCAACTATACAGTTGATAGGTAGAGCGTGGTATAAGGATTTTAGTCAATTTGAAGATGAACCTTGGTTAAACAGAGGAGAGGAATATGATAAGATCAAAGAAAGGTTTAAAACTAAAGGTTTATCTTTATTAAGAGAGTTGTATCCACAATTAGAAGAGCATATTATTCACGCTGAAGTGTCTACACCGGTTTCCACCCGAAAGTTTAGTAACTATAGTCAAGGAGAAATTTACGGTGTTACTCATGCTCCAGAACGCTATCAAACAAGAGTTTTACGCCCTAGAACCCATATTAAAGGATTATATCTCACCGGTCAGGATATAACACTGGTCGGAATAGGAGGTGCTATGGGGAGTGGAATATTAACAGCTACTACCATAATAAAATGGAATATGAGTAAACAATTTAAGGAAATAGCCGCAAAATATTAGTTTATTATATTTGATTAATTACTCTATTAAAATTCATTACGGTCACAGCACAAGCATTTCTTTGAGTTATCAGTGCATCTAGTATAGATTTTGGTAATTGTTTTGTTTCTAAAAAATTATCGATACGATTGATGATGTCTTTGGAGCAGTCTACATTGTTTTTTATAAGGTTAATCATCTTTTCTAACTCTTTTGGGTTTTGATTATCATTTTTATAGAGCCTATACATTTTTTATAAAGGTTTTGATTAATTGCCTATTAGTATCTATTAACTAAAATTACTTACCAGACAGGGCGTTAATTTTTTATTAATATTTTGATATTCAACGGATTCGGTTATTTTGATGATTTTTATCTTTAATTTTGCAACAAGTAAGTATCGAAAGTCGTCTTTAGAAGAGAATAGTAATTAGAACAGTTTTAAAGAAGTAATCACTAACCAAAATTCGGATAAGTTTGTTACAGAGCGAGCTAATAGAACAATGTAGAGCTAATGATCGTAAAGCACAGATGAAGCTTTATAATAAATACTGTGATGGTATGTATTATGTTGCATTACGATTTCTTAAGGACCCTTTTGAGGCAGAAGAGGCTATGCAAGAGTCTTTCATAAAAGCCTTTATGAAACTTCATCAATTTACCGGCGATGTTACTTTTGGAGCATGGCTAAAAAGGATCGTGATTAATAAGAGTATTGATATGCTCAAAGCAAAAAAAATGAATATGGTTGCTATTAATGAACAAGTAATGGGTACAGTAGAGGAAATGGACGATTGGTCCGTGTCTGACTCAACCACAGTGGATGAGGTGAAAAGCGCCATAGAAAGACTACCAGAAAAATATAAATATGCCGTAATGCTATTTTTAATAGAAGGATACGATCATAAAGAAATTAGTGAGATATTAGATATTACACCGGTTGCTTCGAGAACTCTAGTACATAGAGGAAAGAAACAGCTTCAGGATCAATTAAAACATTTAAGAGATGGGACAGGATATTAGAGAATTACTGAAACAGGATAACAAGATTCCTGCAGAGCGATTAGTAGAAGGTCACCAGAACCGTTTTATGGCTAGATTAGAGGAAGAACTTCCTAAAAAAGCAAGAAAGTTTAATTACGGTTGGTTAAGGGTCGCTGCGAGTGTAGTTGTAATATTGTCTGTTTCTATGTTTGCTTTTAATGAGTTTGGGAATAATGGTATAGATGGAACTCAGGTTGTTGATGTCGATGCACAAGAATCAAAGAATGCTACTGTTGTGTTAACTAAGCAGACTTCGTCATTGGCTGAGATGTTTCCGGAGTATGAAGAAGCAGAGAACTATTTATTGACAGGGATAAAATTTCAATTATCTCAGATCAATGTAGATGATTCTAACAGAGATTTGGTAGAAAGCTTTATGAAACGATTAGAGAACCTAAATAAAGAATATTTAGATCTTAATAAAGAATTGATAGAAGTGGGACCTAATGTACAGAGTGCTGAAGCGATGATAGAAAATTTAACGCTTAGGCTCTCTCTTTTGAAAAGACTAAAAGACAAACTAAAAGAATTAGAAAAAATTGAAAATGAAAATTACATTGATATACAAGCTTAATATTATTACACTTAGTCTAGTATGTTTTTCTGGAGTACTTGCGCAGAATAGACAAGATAAATTAAGTGAGAAGTTTGTAGTAAATAAGGATGTTACAGTTCATCTTAATACCAGTCATACAGAAGTTGTTTTCGAAACTTGGAATAAAAATTCCGTGGAAATAGAAGCATATATCGAAGGTGATGATATTACAGAAGACAACAAAGAACGTTTCTTGCAAAACTGGCGAATAGAAGCATTGGGTAATAGTCGTGAAATTACCATAAATTCTATTACTGGTAACTTTTGGTCAGGAAATGTATCCGCCGCTAATACAAAGAACGCTGATTTACCAGAATTCAGAAGGTTAGAACCTGTTATTTCGGATATGTTAAGACCTATTCTAAAGAATATGAAAAACAACCCAATGCCAAGTGCATTGTCTGAAAACTTGGCAAGTATGAATTTTGATACGAATAAGTTTAAGGAAAATGAGGAAAAATATATCCAGCAGTGGGGAGACCAGATTAAGGAAAAGTTTGGCGATAATTATGAAAGTGTTGTAAAAAATTGGACAAAAGAATTAAATAAAAATACTTCACAAATCCAATCGAATGGATCAATTACTTCTCAGGATTGGGCAGGAGAAGAATTTGCTCGAAGAATGCAAGCTTGGGCTTCTCAATTTTCAGGAGATTTAGAAATAACTCAAACAAATGGATCTAATGTTACTGTATATAGATATAGTTCTAGAATGAATACTTCAGGAGCCATAAATAGGATTGTAAAGGTTAGATTACCAAAAGAGGCATTGCTTAAACTGAATATTAGACATGGTAATGTCAAATTAGCAGAGAAAACAATCAATATGATTGCCTCTTTATCTCATACTAATCTGGAAGCTAATGTAATAGATGGGGATCGTACATTTATAAGAACTTCATATTCTCCTGTACTTATCAAACAATGGAATAATGGTAGATTGGCTGTTAATTATGTAAAAAATTGCAGAATTCAGAATGCTAAGAATCTTAGAATAAATGCAGATTCTAGTAATATTTTTATTCAAGAATTAGAAGAGAATGCAGCAATCTCTGGAAGTTTTGGAGCAATTACAGTTGCAAATCTTTCAGAATCATTTTCTACGCTGGATTTGGCGATAGAGAATAGTGATTTTAAGTTAAACCTTCCTGAGGCTGCTTTTAATATTGCCTATAGCGGTGTACAAAGTAGGATCTCTATACCTAAAACTATGGAAGCAAATGCAAGAAGAAATTTTGGAAATGTGTTTGTAAATGGATTTAACAAAACCAGAGATACGGATAAAGTAATTACAATAAACGCTAAGTATAGCGATATTATACTACAATAATTTTACAATAATGTGTTAATTATTGAAAAGCTCTGCTAATCAGTTTAGTAGGGCTTTTTTATTGGCCAATTTTACCTGTATAAATGTTTTTTCTTGTAAATATAGGATTACATTTTTTGTTTTTTTAAGAGTCTATTTGTGCATTTTGTCGGATATAGAAAAACTTAAGCTAAAAATCTTTAAGACTCTTTTTATCACTCTCTTTTTGTGGTAAATTTAAAGTGGGAAAATACAAATCATATCAATCTAATTTTAAGTAGCTTATGAAAAAATTATTACTAATTTTTTCTTTAATGTGTGCTACAGTTTTGTTTGGAAATAATGGAAATGACGAAAGCCTCATCGTTAACCGTAATGGAAACATTATTACTGTAGTAGATTTTAAAGATGGGGACAAAGTCAAATTATTCGAGTTGAAAACAGGTAAGATTATTACCTACAAAACCAAGAGAGGAATCTTCGATTTAAGTCAGCTTCCGGCTGGAAAATATCTCTTAATTGATAAGAATGGACGAAAAGTAGTTGTAGAGAAACAAATCGATCCAGAGTTTTTTGTTAAATAATTATAACCAAAGAACATAAATTTATGTAAGTAAATTAGCACTAAAACGTTAATTTTATTCACATATAGTGCTGGTTATTAATGTTTTTTTAAGAAAATTAGAATTGTAAGAAAAACGTTTTTTGGTTTGTTCACCTAAATATTATGCGTTTAGTCTATGTTTTAATAATTATTAAAAAAATAAAATATTGATAATCAGATATTTAGTGATTTAAAACTACAAAAATTAACTTTTTTGTGTCATTGGTCGAAAATCAAAAACGTTTGATCTAAAAGTTCGCTATTTTTTTCGCGAAACGATAATTTAACAATATTATTGTATGGTAATCACGTAATAATATTACAATTAAAAATTCCAGACAATGAGAACTTTAGCATTTATTTTCGGCTTACTTTTCTTCACAAACCTTAATGCAAGGATTGAAGATAATAATCTGGAAATTGCTAGAGAAGGATTAGTTGTAGTTGTAATTGATTTTAAAGAAGGTGATAAAATCAAGTTGTTCGAAGTAGAAACAGGTGATCATATCTTATCTAAAACAAGAGGACAAATTGATCTTAGTCAATTACCTTCAGGTAAGTATTTATTGGAAAATAATGAAGGTAAGTCTGTGGTCATTGAGAAAACAGATTTTGATATTGTTATTGAAGAAGAATTAGGAACAGAGTATATAGTAGAAGTTGATAGTGATAGAATGCCTGTTAATAATATGAGTGTAGAAGAAGAGTTAGAAGAATATTATTTAACTTCAGAAGTAAATCCTTTATCAATAACAAGAGATGGTGATTTAATCACAGTAATGGATTTTGAAGAAGGCGATAAAATTAAATTATTTGAAGTTGTAGATAAGGTTCATATTTTATCCAAAACAACAAAATTAGTTGATCTTACACAATTGCCTACAGGAAAGTATATATTAGAAAATGACAGAGGACAAGCTGTGATGATAGAGAAGTTTGATGTAGAGCTTCAATATGAAGATACAGTAGCATATAACTAGAAGATTAAATTTATTTTATTAATCATAAAATAAGTAGAATTTGGGGGAAGACCTATCAGAAATGATAGGTCTTTATAGTTTATAAATTATTGGATAACCTATTTATCCAAATTACTGGTCATTTTAAAACCAGTAAATAATCCTGCACCAGCCATTAAAAAGATAGTTCCTGGATACGCTACTTCTTCATCTACTCCTAGTGTATAGTGTAATATTCCAGCAATAAAAATACCTAAACCAATACCCATTAATAGTAATGAAAAGTTAAGAATGAAAACTTTCCAAATAGGAGTTACTCTTTTCACTTTACTGCTATAAAAGATAGAGGCATCTGCTCCCTTATCAATAAGAGCCATACGCTCTTTGTTTCTGGCTGTGACAAATAAATAAAAAATACCAAAAATGCATCCGAATATTGATAATGGTATTAGTACTTCGATAAAACTCATAACTTTTTAGATTTAAAAATTTAACTGTTCGTTTTTAGTTATGACGTCAGAGATTAGAACTCGGTTACAAAAATCTTAAAAAAAAATATTTTGTACCTTTTTAGAAATAGGATGTAACCATATTCAAAATTGTGTCGTCTAATGTGTAAATGAACCATCAATCAGATCAATATTATATCAAGCAGGTGCTAGAGGGAGAGGTAAATACTTTTTCTAGCTTAGTAGAACGCTATCAAAGCTTGGTATATACGATAGTGTTTAGAATGGTTAGGAATAAAGAAGAAGCTGAGGAGATAGCTCAGGACACCTTTATTAAGGCATATAAGTCTTTGTCTAAGTATAGAGGAGAAGCTAAATTTTCAACTTGGTTATATACTATCGCATATCGTAAAAGCCTGGATGCAATAAAGAAAAACAAGCGTTTTGTAGCTACAGAACTCATAGAAGAAGTAAGTGAAGGAGAAGTGGGGGTAGTTAATGATGCATTAAGTTATTTGCAGGATATAGAAAGAAAAGAGATTATATCGAATAGTATACTTAAGCTCCCGGAGGAAGAGTCGGCAATTATAACTTTATATTACTTTGAAGAGAAAAGTATAAAAGAGATCAAAGAAATTGTTGGTTTGACAGAGGATAATATAAAAATAAAGTTATATCGAAGTAGAAAAAAACTATATTCGATACTTAAGTATCATATTTCACCAGAAATTAATGCTAATAATGGAAGAGCAATATAAAGATATTAAGAGATTAGTAAAAGAAGCGGGTACAGAAGATCCTTCTGTGGATTTTCTGCGAAATGTAATGAGTGATATAAGAGCCACTTCAGTGGATAAATCTGTTGCTTACCAACCATTAATTTCTAAAAAAGCTTGGCTGGTAATGGGAGTATTGCTGATTGGGTTATTAATTTCTTTACCATTCTTATCAGAAGGAACCTGGATTTTAGATAACATGGATTTTTCATTTTTTAATGGTGTTGAGAATCCATTTGCTGGTTTTAAACTTTATAGTGCCACAATGTATGGAATCATATTCCTTGCAATCCTGTTTATGGTACAGATTACTGTAATTAAAAGAAGGATAGATAAAATATACTCTGCCTAGATTAATTTATTTTTCAATCAAAATCATAAAATATTTTTTTAACTTCAATATATTGTTTGTTTATATGCTTCATTTGGTAGCGTATAGCATGAAAAGAAGAATATGTGTTATTAGGGCAAAACCTATATGTATTATTGGGCTTAAAAACATGTAAAATAAAAATAACGAATGGGAAACGCCGATAAATATTAAGAAAATATGTAAACGAGAAGTAGTACATCCTCATTATAAACAAATTGATACTCCCAGACATACAATAACGATGGATTATCATAAAATTAGAAAAGTATTATTAAAACAATTACCTGAAAATTGGGTTTCTAAAGAGCCTACGATGATTTTAAAAAACGCCAAATGACTAATATATCATTCCCAAAGTTTATCCAGAGTTTATCTCATAGTTTTATTCCTGTTATTGATTCTAACTTTTCTAAAGAACAATACACTTTTATAGATTTGTCGATAGATAATAAAAAATTAGAAGTCGTAGACGTGTCTTCTTCAAAAGCCTTTGAAGAGTATGTAAGCACGTATTTAGCTTTAAACGAAGCAAAGGTAGCTTATGGGGGTTATAATGAAACACGTGGGATATATAATAGAAGTGAACATTTTAATCAACAAAATCCAGAAACCGAACGTAATATTCATTTAGGATTAGATGTTTGGTGTGATGCAGAAACTTCGGTACTTGTTCCTTTAGCAGGAACGGTTCATAGTTTTCAGAACAATAAAAATTTTGGAGACTATGGTCCGACGATTATTTTGAAACATGTAGTTCAGGATGTTATCTTTTATACTTTATATGGCCATTTAACCGTAAAGTCTATTGAGAATTTAGAAATAGGTAAGCGCTTTGAAATTGGAGATGTTTTGGCTACACTTGGAGATGCTTCTGTAAACGGTGATTATGCACCACATTTACATTTTCAGATAATAAAAGATTTACAGGGAAATATAGGAGATTACCCAGGAGTTTCTAATAAAAGAGATTTAGCACATTATTTAGAGAATTGTCCAGACCCTAATTTACTGTTGAAGATTTAATATAGTAATAGGTCGTATCAATCATAATCATTAAAGTAATTTCATCCTTTTTATTCGATGAATGTTGTTTCGGTTTTAGGGAAAAAAGCACTCCAGACCAGGTGATGTGTGTTTTTAGCGATAAAAATAATTATTTCATCCGTTTTTTTACACGTTTTAATTTTTTAAATAACTGATAATCAGTTTATTTTTATTTATTTTAACATATTTTTGGTAGTTTAACGAAAATACCGACTATTTCGTCTAAAAGTCTGATTACTAGTTGGTGCGGTAGGTTTTTAGTAGTATACTTGTAAGGTAAAACCGTAACACTTTAACTTCAAAGCCCCCAAAATTATGAAAGTTATAGCCTTAATATTCTGTCTATTTTTATCTATTTCAATTTCTGCTAATACAGATAACGCACTTGCAGTATACCAAGATGGTTTAGTTGTGGAAGTGGTTGATTTTGAAGAAGGAGATAAATTGAAATTATTTGAATTAGAAACTGGAGATCATATTTTATCAAAATCATATTCGCGTATAGATTTAAGTCAATTACCAATTGGTTCTTATTTATTGGAGAACAATCAAGGACAGTCTATAGTAATCGACCGTCAGGAAGAAGAACTTATGATAGAAGGAGCTGTGATTTTACAAGAAGAAGAGTTTATTGTTGAAGAGGGTAATGAGATCGTGTTGGATGAGAATGTAGAAATAAATGCAGAAGAGGTAACTATTGAAAACTATGTCAGTCCTAATGAAAATCAATTAACTATCCAGAGAGAAGGTAGTCTTGTTATAGTGTTAGACTTTGAAGAAGGAGATAAATTAAAGTTATTCGAAGTTAAGGATACAATTCACGTGCTATCAAAAACGACAAATATTATAGATCTTAGTCAATTACCTGTAGGTGTATACCTTCTTGAAAATAGTAAAGGTGATTCTGTGATTGTTGAGAAGTTTACTGAAGCTCAAAACAGTGTTACAGATTTGTAATATATCAAAAATAGTAAAAGGGGAAACAAAAAAAAGGCGGGTTCATTTTGAATCCGCTTTTTTTAGATAAAATGTAGGGTATTATTCATTTAAAATTTCCTTTAGAATATATTCATTGTCAATTCCGTGAGTAAATACACCTGTAAGTTGTTCTTGATTGCTCTTAAATCATATATACATCCAAGTTCATAATCAAAACCATTGATTGTGTTAAAAGTAGGTGTAAAGTTATCTTGTCCGATTTGATTCCATCTTGGATTAGTAAAACAGTTCCGAGACCTCCAAAAAAGAATCCATTAGTCGTAGTTTTATAGTGATTCACTCTAATAGTAGTGATTTCAATTACTTCATCGTCATTGTTGCAAGAGCTAAAAATCAGTGATATTATTATCAATAACAATGTCTTTTCATAAGAATCATTTTTTATAAGATCAAAAAATGCTAAAAGGTTGCTTCGGTATAATTTCATATATCATTAAAAAATAATACATAGAATTATGATGTATTGTAATTTTATGTATATTTGAACTATGTATTCAAAAGAACTACTTAAAGGAACCTTATCTGTTATTATTCTTAATCTATTATCAGAAAAGGGTAGAATGTATGGGTATGAGATTTTTCAGCAAGTGAAAGAACGCTCTGGTGGTAAAATCTTATTAAAGGATGGCTCTTTATATCCTGCATTACAAAAAATGAAGAAAGACGGCTTATTAACTTGCGAGGAGGAGTACATCGGAAAAAGGGTTAGAAAGTATTATTTACTAACGTTAAAGGGAAAACAGGAAAAAGTGACTTATGTAGAAGAGCTTAGAGATTTTATGACAACTCTTAACAATGTTATTTTCCCAAAGTTGGATGCTATATGAAGTTAAGTGTTGAACAAGAAAAAAGTATTAAAGATTTTGTTGATGAGCAAGGTCTGACAATACCAGCTTTACGAGATGATATATTAGATCATTTATGTTGTGTTGTCGAGAGTGAGCTAAAAGCAGGTAAAACATTTGATCAATCATTACATGAGGCTATATCAGAATTAGCACCGAACGGTTTGATTGATTTAGAACATAAAACATTTTTTTTATTAAACTCAAAACGAATTATTATGATGAAAAAACTGATGTATTTTATTGGATTTGTTGGGGCGCTAACCTTAACGACAGGAATTACTTTTAAGATATTATGGTATCCTGGAGCCAACAAACTTTTTATAACCGGTTTTCTATTGTTGTTACTGGTTTTTGTTCCAATGTTAGCTTTTGATAGATATAAGGTTGCAATTGCTAAAACACTTTCGGAACGATTAAAAATTATCTTGGGATGTGTTTCAGGTGTTATTGTAGGTTTGTCAGGGTTGTTTAAACTGATGCATTGGATGGGAGCTGAGGTATTGTTATTAGCAGGAGCTTTTATTTTTGCTATTGGATATTTGCCATTTTTATTCTTTACAATGTATAAGCGAGCGCTTGCCTAGAGGGATAATGTGATAAAATAAAACGAAAACCCCCTGAAGAGATACTTTAGGGGGTTTTCGTTTCTATATAGATGTTTTTCAGACCTACTCATTCACAAGTACCCATTCTCCTTTTTCAATTAGAGGAATAGCTTGTTTGTATTTAACGGATTTGCTTTCTCCGCTCATTACATGTTTTATAGTAACTTTGTCATTACGACCTATTTTAGGTTGTTCACGAACGATAGTCTCTGTTATTTGCTGTCGCTGTTGTGTTTGCCCTGCAGCTCTATTTTGCGCAGCGCGCTCATCCATATTCGGAATTTCTTCTTTAGAAGTTTCTAGATTTTCTTTTCTTTTTACCTGACGAGCTTCAGAAATATCCTGAGTATTACCTGTTGGAAGCTCTCCTTTGAATAGAAAAGAAATAACATCTTTGTTCACTTCTTCGATCATCGATTTAAACAATTCAAAAGCTTCGAACTTATAGATTAATAATGGATCTTTCTGTTCGTGAACAGCTAACTGTACGCTCTGTTTTAACTCATCCATCTTACGAAGGTGTGTTTTCCAGGCATCATCAATGATAGCTAAAGTAATATTCTTTTCGAAATCTGTAATTAATTGCTTTCCTTCACTTTCATATGCTTTTTCAAGGTTGGTAGCAACATTCAGACTTTTTACTCCATCCGTAAAAGGAACTAAAATACGCTCATATTTACTAGCAGGGTCTTCGTATACTTGCTTGATTACAGGATATGCAGCTTCAGCATTACGCCTCATTTTATCCTGATAATGCTCGTAAGCAGCTTTATAAACTTCTCCTGCAATTTTCTGAGCGTCCATTTTTTCGAATTCCTCTGCAGTAATAGGGCTGCTCATAGAGAAATAACGAATTAATTCAAATTCAAAGTTTTTAAAATCCTGCGCATTCTTATTTCCTTCAGTAATGACCTCTGCAGTATCATAGATCATATTGGCAAGATCTACACGAAGACGCTCACCATATAGTGCGTGATATCTACGTTTGTATACTACTTCACGTTGTGCATTCATTACATCATCATACTCAAGTAATCGTTTACGAACACCAAAGTTATTTTCTTCTACTTTTTTCTGAGCTCTTTCGATAGATTTTGAGATCATAGAATGCTGGATCACTTCACCTTCTTTTAGCCCCATTCTATCCATCATCTTAGCGATACGCTCTGATCCGAATAAACGCATCAAGTTATCTTCTAGAGATACATAGAAGTTCGAGCTTCCTGGATCTCCCTGACGACCTGCACGACCACGTAACTGTCTATCTACACGTCTAGAATCGTGACGTTCAGTACCTATAATTGCTAAACCACCTGCAGCTTTTACTTCGTCACTTAATTTGATATCTGTTCCACGACCTGCCATATTGGTTGCAATCGTTACAACTCCTGGATTACCAGCTTCGGCAACAATATCTGCTTCTTTTTTATGAAGTTTTGCATTCAGTACATTATGAGGAACTTTACGGATAGTAAGCATTCTTCCTAGTAATTCCGAAATTTCTACAGAAGTGGTACCGATTAGTACAGGTCTTCCTGCACGTGATAATTCTGTCACTTCTTCGATAACTGCATTATACTTTTCACGCTTGGTTTTGTAAACTAAATCTTCTTTATCTTTTCTGGCAATAGGTCTGTTGGTAGGGATTTCTACTACATCTAATTTGTAGATTTCCCAAAGCTCTCCTGCTTCTGTAACTGCTGTACCTGTCATACCAGATAGTTTACCATACATACGGAAGTAATTCTGTAGCGTTACTGTAGCAAATGTCTGAGTGGCATCTTCAATCTTTACATTTTCTTTTGCTTCGATTGCCTGGTGTAATCCATCGCTATAACGACGACCATCCATAATACGTCCGGTTTGCTCATCAACGATTTTTACTTTGTTATCCATTACCACATATTCTACATCTTTTTCGAATAATGAATATGCTTTTAATAACTGACGTAAGGTGTGAATACGCTCACTCTTTACACTGTATTCTCTAAAAAGATCTTCTTTCTTTTCAGCTTCATCTGTTTTAGATAATCCAAGATTTTCAATCTTGGCAATTTCCATCCCAATTTGAGGTAGTACAAAGAAATCAGGGTTTTCTTTACCAGAAAGATAATCTACACCTTTATCCGTAAGATCGATTTGATTGTTTTTTTCTTCGATTACATAATACAGGTCTGCATCAATCTTATGCATCTCACGGTTATTATCCTGCATGTAGAAATTTTCAGTTTTCTGAAGTAACATTTTTACTCCTTCTTCACTTAAGAATTTAATTAATGCTTTATTTTTAGGAATACCTCTATATACTTGTAATAATTTAAAACCACCATCTTTAGTATTACCTTCTTTAATTAGTTTCTTTGCTTCGGCAAGAACTGTAGTTAAATATTTTTGCTGTACTCCGACAATATCAGCGATTTTTGGTTTTAACTCATCAAATTCGTGGATATCTCCTTTAGGAATTGGACCTGAAATAATTAATGGTGTTCTCGCATCATCAATTAATACAGAATCTACCTCATCTATGATCGCATAGTTATGTGGGCGTTGTACCAAATCTTCTGGAGCATGAGACATGTTATCTCTTAAATAGTCGAAACCAAATTCATTATTAGTTCCATAGGTAATATCGGCATTATAGGCAGCTCTACGTTCTGCAGAGTTAGGTCTGTGATTGTCGATACAATCCACCGTTAATCCGTGAAATTGAAAAATTGGTGCCATCCATTCGCTATCACGACGTGCTAGGTAATCATTTACGGTTACTAAGTGAACACCATTACCCGATAATGCATTAAGATATACTGGCAGTGTTGCTACTAAGGTTTTACCTTCTCCTGTTTGCATCTCTGCTACTTTTCCTTCGTGTAGAGCGATACCACCAATAAGCTGAACATCATAATGTACCATATCCCATTTTACTGCTTTTCCTGCAGCATCCCAGCTTGTAGACCAGATGGCTTGATCTCCATCTAGTGTGATATGCTCTCTGTCGCCAGAAAGCTCACGATCATAAGCAGTAGCTTCTACGGTAATTGTATCGTTTTTAGCAAATCTTTTAGCAGTTTCTTTTATTACTGCAAAAGCTTGTGGTAGGAGTTCATTTAATGCTTTCTCTGTGATTTCATAAGCATCTTTCTTTAGCTTGTCTATCTCCGCGTAGATATCTTCTTTCCTATCGATATCCTCGGTTGCATCAGCTTCTTCACTAAGTGCATCAATTTTAGCATTGATATCCGCACGGGCTTCATTGATAAAGTTTTTAAACTCTAATGTTTTATCACGTAGTTCGTTATCAGAAAGTGCGGCAATAGCTTGTTCTTGCTTTTTGATCAATTCAACCTTTGGTTGGATTTCTTTTATATCTTTTTTGGATTTATCTCCAACAAATACTTTTAATACAGAATCTAAAACTCCCATGGTTTATGGTTATGTGTTTTTTATGAGATTTATTTTAAAACGAAACTAACTTATTGATCCTTTGAAGGTTTTTAAGTTAAACTCCAATTCTTGGAATATAGTGTAATCTCAACGCCTCAAAGGCAATATTATACAATGCTTAACAGGCTATATAATAGCTTGAAAAAGTGGCGTAATTTACGCAAAAAAAAAGCCTCTTGCGAGACTTTTAATACTATTTAAATATTTTTTTAATATTCATCCTCATTCCAAAGATAATCTTCGTCAGTAGGATAATCGGGCCATATCTCTTCTATAGAATCATACGAATCTCCTTCATCTTCAATAGATTGTAGGTTTTCCACAACCTCTAGCGGTGCTCCCGTACGAATTGCATAGTCAATTAACTCATCTTTGGTTGCTGGCCAAGGTGCATCACTTAAATAAGATGCTAATTCTAAAGTCCAATACATATGCTTACTGGTTTAATTTTTTTTGCAAAAATAATTTTTTAGTTTAAAAAGTCAAGTAAAAAATTAATTATTTAAACAATAATTATAAGAACGTGATTTTTCGGGTATTACCCTTAACTTATTTTCAGGCTTTAAAAAGTGTTAAGAATTTTTCTTAGGAATCCATTTTATTTCATCTGCCTGCAAATCGTTGGACAACTTTCGTGCCAGTACAAATAGGTAGTCAGATAGTCGGTTTAAGTACTGTAAAGTGGTGTCTTCAAAAGGTTCTAATTCATATAACGCAGTTGCTAAACGCTCGGCTCTTCTGCATACACAGCGGGCAATGTGACAGAATGACACTGTTTGATGTCCTCCAGGTAAGACAAAATGTGTCATCGGTGGTAAAGATTCATTCATTCGATCCATTTCAGTTTCCAAAAGTGTTATGTCTTCTGCAGAGATCGTTGGGATATTCAGTCGTTTTTGTCCACTTTTTAATATCGCCTTCTCAGGATCTGTCGCCAAGACTGCTCCTACAGTAAATAATTTATCCTGAATATTGATTAAGACTTTTTTACTTAACTCATCTATTCGTTGATCTCTAATCAATCCAATATGTGAGTTTAATTCATCTACAGTGCCGTAGCTATCAATGCGGATGTGATGTTTTGGAACTCTGGTGCCGCCAAATAATGCCGTAGTACCTTTATCTCCTGTTTTTGTATATATCTTCATCTGTGTTTTCTTGATCGTCTTTTTTATAATTCGAAATATCCTCTTTGGCTTTTTTTACATTTAGATAGACAAAGATTGCTCCAATGGGTATTGCAATCCATAACCAAGAGAAAGTCATTTTTTCTTCTTTTTAAAATAATTCTTTCTAAAGTCTCTCTTGTCCCTATTATACAATTTATTTTTGTTTCGTCCTGAATTCCATCGCACCAAAAAAAATAACAGTGCTATTCCTATAACAACTAATACTAATTGGGTTTCTTCAGAAAGTGTATCAAACATGATTTCTTCTTTTGTGGTAAAAGTAGTAAATAGTGGTGAGTATTTGAGTCTGTGAGTTAGTGAGTTGGAGAATGAATTGATGATTCGTTATATACTTCGATACTCCATTATTCAAATACTCAAATACTCACCACTATTTATTACATTTGTGCCGCTATGGAATTTTCTTCAAAGTTATTAGAAAACGCGGTATATGAGATGTCACAGTTGCCAGGTATTGGTAAGCGAACGGCATTGCGATTGGTATTACATCTATTGAGACAGCCAGAAACACAGACACAGCATTTAGTAAAAGCACTAGGCACTTTGAGAGAAGAGGTGAAGTTTTGCAAAAAATGTCATAGTATTAGTGATGTAGAAGTTTGCGATATTTGTAGTAATCCTAATAGAATTCAGGATATTATTTGTGTAGTGGAAGATATTAGAGATGTGATGGCGATAGAGAGTACAAGTCAATATCGAGGTTTATATCACGTCTTAGGAGGGAAAATAAGTCCAATGGATGGTATTGGACCTCATAATCTTAAAATCGATACACTGATAGAAAAGGTGAAATCTGGTGAAATAAAAGAGTTGATTTTTGCATTAAGCGCTACTATGGAAGGAGATACTACTAATTTTTATATATATAAACAATTAGAAGGAGTAGAGATAAAAGTAGCTACTATTGCCAGAGGAATTGGTGTAAATGACGAATTGGAGTATGCTGATGAGGTAACCTTAGGAAGAAGTATTATTAATAGAATTCCGTTTGAGAATGCCTTGAAGAATTCGTAATATGTATCACTCTTAAAACTTGATTTTCTGAAACTATCCGTCATCATTCTTAATTATAATGTACGTTACTTTTTAGAGCTATGTATTCTTAGTGTTCAGAAGGCTGTAGCTAACTTAGAAGCAGAAATTATCGTAATTGATAATAACTCACCTGATGATAGTTGCGCAATGGTTAGAGAACGTTTTCCTGATAGTATATTGATTGAAAATAAGGAGAATGTTGGTTTTGCTAAAGCTAATAATCAAGGAGTTGCTATGGCTAAAGGAGAGTATATCTGTATTCTAAACCCAGATACTGTAGTTGCAGAAGATACGTTTAGCAAGATTATTGAGGCATCAGAAAAGTTGATTCATATGGGAATGCTTGGTCCTAGACTAATCGACGGAACCGGTAATTTCTTACCAGAAAGTAAGCGTAATGTGCCGTCTCCGTTAACATCTTTTAAGAGATTATTTGGTATTAAGCTAGGCAAAGTGAAAAATTATTACTCAGATCATATTCCTATTCACGGGATAGGTAATGTTGATATTCTTGTAGGGGCTTTTATTTTGGTAAAAAAAGAGAATTACAAATCAGTAGGAGGTTTTGACGAAGACTATTTTATGTATGGAGAGGATATTGACCTCTCTTATAAAATGAAAAAGAAGGGATTAGAAAACTATTACATTGGTACGATATCTGTGATCCATTATAAAGGAGAGAGTACCGATCGTAATGCTGAGTATATCAAACGCTTTTATGGAGCAATGAGATTGTTTTATCAGAAACATTTTAAAAGCAACTGGCTCTTGGATTTTATTGTATCAGTTGGAATAAGACTTACATCTTTGATACAATCATTCAAAAATAATCATAAAGAAAAACGAGTGATTGATCAGTATTATCTGGTTTCGGGAAACGAAGAATTAAAACGGAGACTTACCGATGCTTTACAGAAAGAGGTACAATTTATTTCTTTAGAATCCGCAGAGAATTTGGGATATACTAATAACGAACTTATCTTTGACAATGAGTTGCTAAGCTTTAATGAGATCATTAGCTCAATGCAGCGATTAAAGAAATCGAATATGACCTTTAAGATCAGACCTGTAGGATGTAATTTTATATTGGGAAGTGATTTTAGTGATGGAAAAGGTGAGGTGATTACTTTTTAAAGAAACTTTAATAAAGAAAAATTAATTTAAGATCTTTACTTTTATTAATTTCGCAAAAAATATAACTAATAAATACCTTTGATTAAGAATATGGCAAAATTTGAGCTTAAACTTCCAAAGATGGGTGAAAGTGTTGCAGAAGCAACAATAACAACTTGGTTAAAAGAAGTTGGAGAAACTATCGAGATGGACGATGCAGTATTAGAAATTGCTACGGACAAGGTAGATAGTGAAGTTCCTTGTGAAGTAGAAGGTGTATTGGTCGAAAAACTTTTTGAAGTTGATGATGTTGTAAAAGTTGGTCAGACGATCGCTATTATAGAAACAGAAGGAGAAAACCCTGTAGGAACTGCAATAGAAGAAAGTGATGTAGTAGCTTCAGTTCCTGAAGCAGCAGCAGTAATTGAAAACGATATGGCTACGGTAACAGAAACCGTGACTACCAAAGCAGATTTCTCAGAAACTTCTAAGTTTTATTCTCCATTAGTAAAAAATATCGCTGCTGCAGAAGGAATTTCTGTTGCAGAACTAGAAAATATATCCGGAACAGGAAAAGATGGTAGAGTTACCAAAAATGATATCCTACAATTTGTAGAAGACCGCAAAACTGGTAAAACTACGGTAACTCCTGTTGCGCCAGCGGTGACAGAACAAAAAGCAGCTCCTAAAACTGCTATTAAGAAAACAGAAGCTCCAAAAGCCGCGCCTGTAGTTGCATCGGGAGAAGATGAGATTATAGAAATGACTAGGATGGGTAAACTTATTGCTCATCATATGGTAGAATCTGTACAAACTTCCGCTCACGTACAATCGTTTATCGAAGCAGATGTGACCAATATCTGGAACTGGAGAAAGAAGGTAAAAGGAGATTTCATGAAGAGAGAAGGAGAGAACCTAACATTTACTCCGATATTTATGGAAGCTGTGGCAAAAGCCATCAGAGATTTCCCAATGATCAATATCTCTGTATCTGGTGACACTATTATCAAAAAGAAAAATATTAATCTTGGTATGGCTGCGGCATTAGCAGATGGTAATCTAATTGTACCGGTAATCAAAAATGCAGATCAGTTAAATTTGGTTGGGATGACCAAAGCGGTAAATGATTTGGCAAACCGAGCACGTAACAATGCATTAAAACCTGATGATATCCAAGGAGGAACGTATACCGTGACTAATGTAGGAACGTTTGGAAGTATTATGGGGACACCAATTATCAATCAGCCACAAGTAGCGATTTTAGCATTAGGAGCGATCCGTAAAGTGCCAGCAGTCATCGAAACACCAGATGGAGATTTTATAGGTATCCGTTATAAAATGTTCTTATCACACTCTTATGATCACAGAGTAGTAAACGGAGCATTAGGAGGGCAGTTTGTACAACGTGTAAAAGACTACCTAGAAGCTTTTGATGTAAATAGAGAGTTTTAAAATTTATACTAAGCTGTCACACTGAGCTTGTCGAAGTGTTGTCGAACTGCAAAATTGAATAATATAGATGAAACCATGACTGATAAAGTCGTGGTTTTTTTATTTAAAACCACCCGTTTGAGGTAGGAGAATTTATTGGATATTCAATTATTTTTGATGTGTTATTGCTTTTGTGAATAGCAAGTAAGCATTTTTTTTATTAATGTAGAATGCTTTTCGGAATGAAATTATTGGATGATATTAATTAAAATTGAAAGCGGAGGTAACATTTTGTATGATTTTGATACTAATATTAAACGATAATAAATAATAGCGTAATATCCAGAAAAAATAAATATGGATTATATGAGAAAAATAATAAAGCTTACTTTTTTAACAATCTTACTATGTTTTATTGGGTGTTCATCTGATGAGGATGGAGTAAATATTCAGCAAAAAGTTTTAAAAGCAGATGTAAACGGTGTTACTATGGATTTTGGAGATACCTCAGATGAAATAACCTTTGCTACTGCAACGCTTTGGGATAATAAAAGATTAAATATAAGGGGGCAGGGAGATAATACTAGTTTGATATTGACTATTGGAGAATCGTTTCTGGAAGATAGAGTTCAAGAGGGTACATATAAAATCGGAACAGTGCAAGATAATTTAGAAACGAACATTTTCTATTTAGATATAAATGATACAAACTCTGGTAATGGTCCTTATTATTTGGATATTTATGGTTGTAATGTTTTAAGTAATAGTCTGATAGGTGAAATTAATATTTCAAGATTAGATACAGAAAATAAAATTGTC